>NZ_JBYSZP010000015.1:0-8635 GCF_058787295.1 Pseudomonas sp. FW305-3-2-15-E-TSA4
GTAGGTCATCGTCAAGATTAAATTCCGAAACCCCAATTGCGAAAGCAGTTGGGGTTTTGTTTTGCCCGCAGGAAAGTATTTTCCTGCCAATACAGGCCCTAACTGCTTGTCTTTGCCCTGATCTGACGCGAAATCCAAGCCCGACTGTAGGACAAAACACGACTAGCCATGGTGGTCGGAAAATGGATAAAGCCATGGGCGGACGAGGGCAGCAGATGGATTTCAACCGGTGCTGATCGTTGCCAGCGCTCAGCCAGTTCCAGCGTGTCATCGCGCAGCGGATCCAGTTCACCGGTGAACATCAACGCCGGTGGCAATCCGCTCAAGTCGCCGTATAGCGGAGACAGTGGCGCCTGCCGGCGTTCATCATCGCTCAATCCTGGAGTCAACAAGCGTAGCGCCTCGACCATTCCCGGGCCGTCGAGTACCAGCGTTTCAGCAGGTGCTGCGTGCACGCTTGGGGTGCCGGCGAGATCGTAAACGCCGTAATAGAGCAGGGCGCCGCTGACCCGCTGCAGCAGATCGGATGATGCTTTGAGCGCTAACAGGGTGGCAGCTGCCAGATGCGCGCCTGCCGATTCGCCGACAACGATTACCGGCAGGCCGACGAACTCCGTGCAATCATCGTTCAACAGCCAGCGTGCAGCGCACAGACAATCCTGCATGAGATCCTCAACTGGCGTATTGACTGCCAACCGATAGTCGACCGATACCACCGCCACGTTGCATGCCTTGACCATGCCGATATTAAGGTCGTCGTTCATCCGTGCATTGCCGATCACCCAGCCGCCACCGTGGTAATCCAGTACCACACCTTGAGCCTTTCCTTGCGGGCGGATGATTCGGACGGGTACTGAAGTGCCTTGTGAGTGGACCACAATGTTCTGCGCATGAAGATCATGCTTGAGCGTTTTATCCGCGCTGACAATCTGACTGGCACGCAGCAATGCCTGGATCAAACGCGGCGTCAGCCGATTGCGGATGCGAAAACGCGGCAGCCAGGCGAGCTTGCGATTGAAGCGTTGCATCTGCGCCAGATCACTATCGCTGAACTCAAGCACATTCTTAGCCAAATCCTTCCTCCTCAGGTTGCAGCGCCGGCTCAATATTCCCCACCTGCGGCAATGTCTCAGGCACCGCCAGCCACAACAGCACAAACGCCACTCCGGCAATCACCGCCAGGGTCAGAAATGCCGCGTTGTAACCGGCCTCCTGCAGCACAATGCCCGCCACGCTGGCACTCAATGCTGCGCCCAGACCAAACACCGTCGAGAGAGCGCCGAGGCTGATGTTGAAGTGTCCAGTGCCCAACGTCAGGTCTTTCACTACCACCGGGAACAGCGCACCGAAGATCCCCGCGCCGACGCCGTCGAGCATCTGCACCGCTACCAACCAGTAAGGGTCGGCGGATAACGTATAAAGCACGCCACGCAGCGGCAGAATCAGGAAGCCTGCGAGTAGCAGCGGCTTGCGTCCCCAAACATCGGCTTTGGCCCCGACCAGCAAGGCGACCGGCACCATGACCAGTTGTGCGGCAACGATACAGGCCGAGGTCAGTGGCGTCGCCATCTGCAAGTTGACCTGCGCCAGTTTCTGGCTCACCAGTGGCAACATCGCCGCATTGGCCAAGTGGAAGAGGGCGCAGCAGATGGCGAACATCAGCAGCGCCTTGTTGGTCAGCAGCACCGCCAATCCCGAAGGCGCCTTGGCGTGAGTGGCGTCGCTGGGGTCAAGGCCCCGGGCCAGATCATGGTTGATCGCGTTGGCATCGACGAAGCTCACGGCGATAACACTGCACAGCGCCATGACCGCCATCAGATAAAACACCGCCACCGGCCCGAACAGGTACGCGAATCCACCGGCAAGCAGCGCCGCGCAGGCGTTGCCGGCATGGTTGAAGGTCTCGTTGCGTCCGGTGCGTCGGGTGAATGCGCGCGGCCCGGTGATGCCCAGGGTGATCGCCGAAATGGCCGGAGCGAACACCGATGCCGCGGCGGCGCTCAGCGCTTGGGTGATCGCCACCAGACTGAAGGACGTCACGAAGGGCAATACCACGCAACTGCCGGTCACCAGTAACGCGGCAATCGCGATCACTGCTCGTTTACTGCGTGTGTTGTCGACCAGGGCACCGGCGGGCGTCTGGGTGACAAGGGCGGCAATGCCAGCGAGGGTCATCACCAGCCCGATGCTGGCCGGCTCCCAGTGATGAACGGCCAGCAGGTAAATGGCCAGATACGGCCCGAGACCATCGCGCACATCGGCGAGGAAGAAATTCAGGCTGTCCAGCGAGAGGTTGTTGCGACGATTGGTATGAGTGACCACGCTGGCATCTTCAATAAACGAGGTTCGGCGAAATGCCTCAACCTCCGCTAAGTCAGTGACTTGTCGCCTGCGGATTTAGTTTCCTGGCGGATGCCGACGGCACACACTTTTTCGCTCGGCGCTCGCCCCAGCAATGGCAAACCGATCAAGGTCAGACCGATACCGAGTAGCGTGCTGGCACTCAGCGGATCGTCGAACTGCATCCACGCCCACAACAGTGTCACCGGTGGCGTCAGAAACAGCGCGCCACTGATGCGCTGTATGCTGAATTGCTGCAAGCACAGCCAATAAAATCCGTAGCCACCAAACGTCGAGAAGATCACCAGCCACAGCACGCCACTGACGAAATCCGCAGTGATGGGCGGGCGCAATTCACCCTCAAGGCCAGCCAGCAGCGCAAATACAGGAATCACCGCGCATACCTGAATGAACAGCGCCGTGGTGGCCGGTATTGCAATGCCCGGCCGGGCTTTCTCAAACAAGGTCGCCGCCGCCAGCGACAATACCGCCAGTAACGGTAAGCTGTAGGCCCACAACCCCGCACTGGCCCATTCGACACTCGCGGCGCTGGCCAGCAGCATGCCGATCACGCACAGCGCCACACCCAGCCATTGCCAGCCACGTGTGCGCTGGCCTGGGACGCTGCCGGCCAGCAGCACGATCGTCAGCGGCAACAGATTGGCAAACAGTGACGCAGTGCCAGGCGTGACGCCAAGTTGAATCGAGGCGGCAATCGGTCCGATGTAGCCACCCATCGCGAACAGCCCAAGCAGTGCCTGATGCCACATGTCCTTGCCGCGTAAACCACGCAAGCCGGGCCAGGCGAACGGCAGCAACAGCAATGCCGCCAAAACAAAACGCAACAACGAGGCCAGGTACACGCTGCCTTGATCGGCGACGTAGCGATAGCCAATGAACCCGGAACTCCAGCTGACCACCATTGCCATCAGCAGTAAAAAACGAACAGGCATGACGTTCATCGCATGGCACCTGACAGAGGAATGAGTTCGATGATATGAATCAAGCACTGATGCATTCAAACGATACGATCCGCACCACTGATGCAGGAATTCTCAAGCATGGCCGAAGCCCTTGATATCGAACTGTTGCGCACCTTTCAGGCAATCGTGCGCTTCGGGCAATTTCTCGCCGCCGCGAGTTTCCTCAACAAGAGCCCGTCAGCGGTCAGCCTGCATGTGCGGCGTCTGGAAGCGCTGGCGGGCGGGCGCTTGCTGGAGCGCGATAACCAGACGGTCAACCTCACGCCACTGGGTCGACGCTTCGCCCTGCAGAGCGCCGATTTGCTACGCCACCACGATCAATTGCTGGCGAGTTTCAGCACGCCGCTGGCCAGCGGGCGAGTTCGCCTGGGGATTTCCGAGGAATACGCCGGCGCGGTCCTGGGCTGTACGTTGCCGCACCTGTCGGCAGATTTTCCGCACATCGAGTTGGAAGTCGAAACAGGTGCCAGCGGTCGGTTGAGTGCGCGTCTGGAACGCGGGCAACTGGATCTGGCGTTGCTGGTGGTCGTCGCCAATGCGCCGCCATCGTCGCGTTGCGTAAGGATGCTGGGCCTGACCCAGCCAGTGTGGGTCGCCGCGCACAATTACACGCAGGATCTCACCCGGCCGGTACCGCTGGCCTTGCACGGCAAGGGTTGTCCCTATCGCAGCGTTGCCGTGGATGCATTGAGCGAGCAGGGACGCCGGTGGCGCGCAGTGATTGTCAGCGCCGGTGCCAGCGCGCTGGAAACAGCCATCGAGGCCGGACTGGCGGTGGGCATTGTTGATCGTGCGCAAGTGCGACCCGGCATGCGCGTGTTGAGCAGTGAGGAGGGGTTACCCGAGTTGCCGCTGCACGAGTTGCGCCTGATGCAGGCATCGGGTGAATTGAGTGAGGCGGGGGAGGTTCTGGTGCGCTTGATCGGTGACGGCTTCGTGTTGTGACGCGTTGAGCGACGGCGGCCTCCGGGCAGGGCCGCCGTCAGTCATTACATCAGTTGATGCGCGGATGCTGCTGCACCAACTCCTTGCGCTTGGCTTCCAGTTCGGCGATTTCGGCGTCGATGTCTTCGATTTTCTGCTCGATGTTGTCGTGATGTTCCTTGAGCAGTTCCTTGGCTTCCTCAAGATCCGACGCCGCCGGTGCGGCACCGCGCAGCGGTTTGTTGGCGGTCTCTTTCATGGTCACGCCGGTGATCAGGCCGACCACGGCAATCACCATCAGGTAGTAGGCCGGCATGTACAGGTTGTTGGTGCTTTCTACCAGCCAGGCCACGGCAGTCGGGGTCAGGCCGGCAATCAGCACCGAGACGTTGAACGCGGCGGCCAGTGCGCTGTAGCGGATGTGCGTGGGGAACATTGCCGGCAGGGTCGAGGCCATGACGCCGATGAAGAAGTTCAGCAATACCGCGAGGATCAGCAAGCCGGAGAAGATCAGGCCGATCTTGCCGCTGTTGATCAGCATGAACGCGGGGATCGCCAGCAGGAACAGACCGATGCTACCAACCACAATGAAGGGCTTGCGGCCGATCTTGTCGCTGATAAAACCAATCGCAGGTTGCACGAACAGCATGCCGACCATGATCGCGATGATGATCAGCACGCCACGGTTTTCGCTGTAGTGCAGGTTGTGCGACAGGTAGCTCGGCATGTAGGTCAGCAGCATGTAATAGGTGACGTTAGTCACCGCCACCACGCCAATGCAGGTCATCAGGCTGCGCCAGTGTTTGGTCGCGACTTCCTTGAACGAGACCTTCGGCCCGCCCGCCAGACCTTCACGGTCGCCTTCTTCGAGTTTCTCGACGTGCTGTTGAAACGCCGGCGTTTCTTCCAGCGCATGCCGCAGATAGAGGCCGATCATGCCCAGCGGCAGGGCGAGGAAGAACGGCAGACGCCAGCCCCATTCAAGGAATTTCTCTTCGCCGATGATCGTCGAAATCAGCACCACCACACCGGCGCCGAGGACGAAGCCGGCAATCGAGCCGAAGTCCAGCCAACTGCCGAGGAAGCCGCGTTTGCGGTCGGGCGCGTATTCGGCGACGAAGATCGAGGCGCCGGTGTACTCACCGCCGACCGAGAAACCCTGGGCCATTTTCGCCAGCAACAGCAGGATCGGCGCCCAGATGCCGATTGACTCATAGGACGGTATCAGGCCGATGGCGAAGGTACTCAGCGACATGATCACGATGGTCGCGGCCAGCACTTTCTGTCGCCCGTATTTGTCGCCCAGCGCACCGAAGAACAGCCCGCCCAACGGACGAATCAGGAACGGCACCGAGAAGGTCGCCAATGCAGCAATCATCTGCACGCCAGGATCGGCGCCGGGGAAGAAGATCTTGCCCAGTGCATAGGCGACGAAGCCATAAACCCCGAAGTCGAACCATTCCATGGCGTTGCCCAGTGCGGCGGCGGTGATCGCCTTACGCATCTTGGCGTCGTCGACAATCGTGATGTCTTTCAATCCGATGGGATTGACCTTGTTTTTCCTTGATTTCATGCGGGTCACTCATAGCTGAACGGATTCGATGCCATTGTTTTGCTGGCATGGGTTCTTTCCGTCAGATACAAGAAGACACGAAAAAATTCACTGCTCAGGGCATTTTTGTCGTTTGCCCGTGCAGATGCATGGCGCAAGCAGCGGCTCCCACCCGGCGGCGATTACGCAAAAGCACAAGACGTCAGGCTGAAAACCCGGATAATGGCCGCCAATTCGTTTCTGCTCTCTGGTAAACCCGCATGGAAATCAAGGTCAACTTTCTCGACAACCTTCGACTTGAAGCCAAGTTCGACGACTTCACGGTGATCGCCGATCAGCCTATCCGTTACAAGGGCGATGGCTCGGCACCGGGGCCGTTCGACTACTTCCTGGCGTCGTCGGCCTTGTGCGCGGCTTACTTCGTGAAGCTGTACTGCGAAACGCGCAATATCCCGACCGAGAATATTCGCCTGTCGCAGAACAACATCGTCGACCCGGAAAACCGTTACAACCAGATCTTCAAGATCCAGGTCGAACTGCCGGCGGACATTTCCGAGAAAGATCGTCTGGGCATTCTGCGTTCGATTGATCGCTGCACGGTGAAGAAGGTTGTGCAGACCGGCCCCGAGTTCGTGATCGAAGAAGTCGAGAACCTCGACGCCGATGCGCAGGCCTTGCTGATGCCGCATTCGACCTCTGAAGCGGGCACCTACATTGCCGGTAAAGATCTGCCGCTGGAGCAGACCATCGCCAACATGTCGGGGATTCTCGCCGATCTGGGGATGAAGATCGAAATCGCCTCGTGGCGCAACATCGTGCCTAACGTCTGGTCGCTGCACATTCGCGATGCGCACTCGCCAATGTGCTTCACCAACGGCAAAGGCGCGACCAAAGAGGGCGCGCTGGCCTCGGCACTGGGCGAGTTCATCGAGCGCCTGAACTGCAACTTCTTCTACAACGACCAGTTCTGGGGCGAGGACATCGCCACCGCCGAGTTCGTGCATTACCCGAACGAGCGCTGGTTCAAACCGGGCCCGAAAGACGAGCTGCCGGCAGAGATTCTCGACCCATACTGCCTCGACATTTACAACCGCGACGGCGAGCTCAAAGGCTCGCACCTGTACGACACCAACTCCGGCAACACCCAGCGCGGCATCTGCTCGCTGCCGTTCGTGCGCCAGTCGGATGGCGAGGTGGTGTACTTCCCGTCCAACCTGATCGAAAACCTGTTCCTGAGCAACGGCATGAGCGCCGGCAACACCTTGGCCGAAGCCCAGGTGCAGTGCCTGTCGGAGATCTTCGAGCGCGCGGTCAAACGCGAAATCCTCGAAGGCGAAATGGCCTTGCCCGACGTGCCGCAGGAAGTGCTGGAGAAGTACCCGAGCATTCTCGCCGGGATCAAGGGCCTGGAAGAGCAGGGCTTCCCGGTGTTGGTCAAGGACGCGTCGCTGGGCGGTGAATTCCCGGTGATGTGCGTGACCCTGATGAACCCGCGCACTGGCGGTGTGTTCGCCTCGTTCGGCGCGCACCCAAGCCTGGAGGTCGCGCTGGAACGCAGCCTGACCGAGTTGCTGCAGGGCCGCAGTTTTGAAGGTCTGAACGACTTGCCGCAGCCGACGTTCTCCGGCCAAGCAGTGACCGAACCGAACAACTTCGTCGAGCACTTTATCGACTCCAGCGGGGTGGTGTCGTGGCGCTTCTTCAGTGCCAAGTCTGACTTTGAATTCGTCGAGTGGGACTTCTCGGGTCAAGGCGAAAACTCCAACGCCGAAGAAGCCGCAACGCTGTTCGGCATCCTCGAAGACATGGGCAAAGAAGCCTACATGGCGGTCTACGACGACCTCGGCGCCAATGCCTGCCGGATCCTGGTGCCGGACTACTCGGAAATCTATCCGGTGGACGACCTGATCTGGGACAACACCAACAAGGCCCTGCAATTCCGCGCCGACATCCTCAACCTGCACAGCCTGAGCAAGGTCGGTCTGCGCAACCTTGCTCAAGGCCTGGAAAACAGCGAGCTGGATGATTACACCGACATCACCACGCTGATCGGCATCGAGTTCGACGACAACACGCCGTGGGGCAAACTGACCATTCTGGAACTGCGCCTGCTGATCTACCTCGCCCTGCAGAAATTCGAACAGGCCAAGGATCTGGTCGAAGCCTTCCTGCAGTACAACGACAACACTGTCGAGCGCGGTTTGTTCTACCAAGCGGTGAACGTGTGCCTGGAAATGGAACTGGACGAGGATCTGGAGCTGGCCGATTACGAGGCCAACTTCCGTCGCATGTTCGGTGACGAGCGCATGGACGCGGCGATTGGCTCGGTCAATGGCAGCGTGCGTTTCTATGGTCTGACACCGACCAGCATGAAACTCGAAGGGCTGGATCGTCACCTGCGTCTGATCGACAGTTATAAAAAGCTGCACACCGCGCGGGCTAATGCGGCGGGTTTGAATCGCTGATAGCAGACGGTCACTTCTGCTGAGTAAACCTGTAGTGAGGGGATTTATCCCCGATGGCGCGCAAAGTGGGCCGGGCTTCTTCAACCAATAAAGAAGCGGGCCTGCTACGCAGTCCATCGGGGATAAATCCCCTCACCACAAATAAGTATTGTGGGGACATGGAGTCGGCAAAATGACTCTCACGAATAATGCTGTGTACTTGAACGCCAACGCCATGAACCGCATGGTTCAGGACGGCACACTGGACGCCAATCCCGTCTCCGCCGCAAAACCTGCGGGAACCCGCCGCTAATTCTGAGTCCACTGCACAACCCCATGTGGGAGCGAGCCTGCTCGCGAAGAGGGCGTGTCAGGCAAGATAAATATTGGCT
>NZ_JBYSZP010000015.1:8645-213847 GCF_058787295.1 Pseudomonas sp. FW305-3-2-15-E-TSA4
CTGCTCGCGAATGCGATCTGTCAGCCAAAGCGATGGCGACTGACACGCCCTCTTCGCGAGCAGGCTCGCTCCCACATTGGATTTCTGGCAGCCGCCAATCCTGAGTCCACCCAATAACCCTGTGGGAGCTGGCTTGCCAGCGATAGGGCCGTTTCAGCCAACATCATTATCGGTGCCGTCAGCGTTTGCACTGCGCCTGCACCACCTGGCAAGTGTTCGGCGTGCCGCCGGAGCGGCTCGCATAACGCATGCAGTTATTCATCGATTTCTTGCGCGCCATGCTCAAGGTGTCGCCCCAGGCCAAACCGCCTTCGCCGGAAGTGGGCACGGCTTTGGCGTAGCAGTTCGAGCCGTTGGTGGCGTAGCGTTTGCTCGAACAGCCGACTGTCAGCGCCAGGGTGGTGGCGAGCAGGGTAAGTAGCACCCAGGAAGAGCATTGGCGTGCGGTGATTGTGGTCATCTGGGTTCCTCGTTGGGTCATGCGCCTCAATTGCCTCGCCGACAGGCGTTGGGCATTATCCAGCAATCGACATAAGGAAGCGTCCCCAATGCGTGCACCCACACTACACCTGATGTGCGGCAAGATCGCCTCGGGCAAATCGACACTGGCCAAATCACTGGCTGAGGAGCAGCGCGCGCTGGTGCTCAGTGAGGATCAGTGGCTGTCGCGGCTGTATCCGGAGCAGATCAAATCCGTGGCGGATTACCTTCGATGTGCGCGGCAGATTCGCGGCGTGCTGGGGCCGTTGGTGATTGATGTGCTTAGCGCGGGGGTGAGTGTGGTGCTGGATTTTCCGGCCAATACCGTGGCGGATCGGCAGTGGCTGCGAGGGCTGGCGGATACTGCAAAAGTGCCGCATTGCCTGCACTATCTCGCGGTGGATGACGATACTTGCCGCGCCCGGCTACATGCACGCAACGCGCTGGCCGAACATGAGTTTGCGGCGTCGGATGCGGAGTTTGATTTGATCACCCGTTACTTTCAGGTGCCGGAGGTGGGCGAGGGGCTGGAGATTGTCATGCACCGCAATCGGCAACAGGGCTAGTTCCCACAATGATCTCAGTCTGCCAACCTGCTGCATGACCCTGTAGGAGTGAGCCTGCTCGCGATGGGGCCATGTCAGGCATCCCGCACGCTCTGCTGCACAAACCGCTCGATCAACCACCGCGCCGCCGGTCCCGGTGGCAGGTCGGTGCGGTAGATGACGTCGAACGGGTAGATGCCGCTCTGGTACTCCGGCAGGTTCAGCCGCACCAGTCGGCCGGACTGCAAATCTTCCTCGACCATCGGCAACGGCATGTTCCCCCAGCCAATCCCTTCGCGCAGCAGCATGTGCTTGGCACCCAGATCCGCCAGGCGCCAGGTGCGGTTGCTGAGAACGGCGAAGTCGCGATCCTTGGTCAGTTGCGAGCGATCGGACAACACCAGTTGCGTCAGTTCACGCCCGGCCCCCGGTGTGTTCGCTTCACCCGAAGCCAACGGATGATTCGGTGCCGCCACCGGAATCAACTCGACATTGCCGGCACCGATACGCTCGATCGCATCGATGCCTTCGTTCATTGGCCCACTGACGCCAATGATCGCCCCGCGATTGATCACCCGCTCAGTCACTGCCCCCAGCGCCTCCATGTGCAAATGCAGGGCGACGGTGGGAAACGCCTCGCGAAACGACTTCAACGCATCCACCACCCGCTGCGGCGGCAGCATCACGTCCAGCACCACATGCACCTCAGCTTCCAGCCCCTGCAACAGGCCTTTGACCTTGGCGCGCAAGCCATGCACCCCGTTGGCGATGGTGCGTGCCTCGGCCAGTACGGTCCGGCCAGCCTCGGTAAGTTGCGGTTTACGCGTGGTCTGGCGATCGAACAGCGTTACCCCCAGCTGCAATTCCAGGTTGGCCATCGAATAGCTGATCACCGATGTTGCGCGGTGCAGCTTCCTCGCGGCGGCAGCGAAACTGCCCAGTTCCACCACCGTCAAAAACACCCTCAGTTGATCCAGCGTCGGCGTGCCTGGGTCGGAAATCATGGCTGTTTCCTCGTCATATTCAGCGTAGCGATATCCTCGCTGAGGTCTATCAGCTTGTCTATTTTATAGAACGTAATGATCGAAATTAGTCGGCTATTCAGATTAGCTGGCCAGGCGCACCATTTCCTCACTTGGACGATTCATCTCGGATCGCCGCACCTTTGAAGGAAATGCCGTCATGACCACTGCCGCAAACATTGCTCCAACCGCTACTGAACAAACCCGCAATGACGTCACCCAGTCCTCGGCCTCGTTGATCGGGCGCATTCTGCTCAGCGCGATCTTCATCCTCTCCGGTTTTTCGAAACTGGCGGCGCCGGCGATGATGATCGGCTACATCGGTTCGGTCGGTCTGCCGCTGCCGCAAGTGGCGCTGGCACTGGCAATCATCGTAGAAATCGGTGGCGGCCTGGTACTGATCGCCGGCTACCGCACCCGAACCGTCGCCGCTGTGCTGGCCGTGTTCAGCGTGGTCACTGCGCTGGCGTTCCACAACGCCTTGGGCGATCAGAATCAGTTCATCCACTTCTTCAAGAACATCGCCATGGCCGGTGGCCTTCTGCAAGTGGTCGCGTTCGGCGCCGGTCGTTTCAGCCTTGACGCTCGTCGTCACTGATCACGCGCTACCCACTCCAATCGATCGAGGTCTCTCATGAAAGCCATCCGTGTGTACGAATACGGCAACCCCGAAGTGTTGCAACTGGAAGACATCGCCGACCCTGTAGCCGGCGAAGGTGAAGTGTTGATCGAGGTCGCCGGGGCAGGGGTCAACCCGATCGACTGGAAGGTGCTGTCCGGCGCGATGAAAGCGTTCATTCCGCTGCCACTGCCGTTCACCCCGGGCGTTGAAGTGTCCGGCAAAGTAATCGCCACTGGCCCCGGTGTGACCCAATTCAAGCTCGGTGATGAAGTGTTCGGCTTCATCAACATCGTCGGTGGCTATGCGAGCAAAGCCGTGGCCCCGGTGAGCAAACTGGCGCTGAAACCGCAATCCCTCAGCGCCTTGCAGGCTGGTGCCGTTCCGGCCACCGCGCTCACCGCGTGGCAAGCGTTGACCGAGCACGCTGGCGTGCAGCGGCGGCAGAAAGTGCTGATCCACGCCGCAGCTGGTGGCGTGGGCAGCATGGCGGTGCAGATTGCCAAGTATCTGGGCGCCGAGGTCATCGCCACCGCCTCGGCCAGCAATCATGCGTACCTCAAGCAATTCGGTGCAGACTACGTTATCGACTACACCACGCAGGCGTTCGATGAGCTGGTATCTGAAGTCGACGTGGTGCTCGATCTGGTGGGCGGTGACACCCAGAACCGTTCGTTCCGCGTGTTGAAACGCGGAGGCTTACTGATCTCGCCGGTCAGCGCGCCGAGCATCACGCTGGCCAATGACTACGGCGTAACCCCGATCAACTTCGCCACCCGCTCCGACGGTGCGCAGTTGTCGTTGATCGCCGAACTGTTCGATCGCGGCCACCTCACGGTCGACGTCGAAGTGTTCCCGCTGAGCGAGGCGCAACGTGCGCTCGAGAAAAGCCTGAGCCGCCGTGGTCACGGCCGGCTGGTCCTCGATCCCACGAAGTAGTTCGTCGCTCACAATTGCACTGCAGAGACCTTCCTGCTCTTCATCGGGCAAATACTGAAGTCGGGTCAAATGGTCGACCCGGCCTCAGCACGCCATCAGCAAAATCAGCACTTTGCCCGCATCAGGGCAAAACGGTTGGGTGGTGATCAGTCAGTTGGCGCACGACGATCTCCACCGCCTGATCCACGCTGACATTCGCAGTGTCGAGGCAAAGAATCGGCTGCGCCCAGGCTTCATATTCATGATTCGCCACGGAGGACCATGTCGGTGGCGTCAGCCCCATGATGTCTGATTTCCGCTGCTCAACCCGACGACGATGCTCACGTCGATCCGAGCAAATCACTTCGATGTTGAGCAACGGCGCTCCCGAGCGAGCCGCGATGTCGGCCCACGCTTGCCGGCTTTCAGCGACCGGATTAACACAATCAACCACGACACTGTGGCCAGGACGCAGGTTGTTCGCGGCCAACTCGTTGGCGACCCGGTAACCGCTGGTACCCACATCATCCGCCAGAACCCCGGCGTTGCGGATGGCTTGTTCGATCGTGTCGATACGCAGACAGGTTGCATCCAGCCGGGTCGCGAGTGATCTGGCGATGGTGGTCTTTCCGGTTCCCGGCAGGCCGCTGAAGACAATTAGCATTGGCAGTCCTTGTTCGCGGTGGTCCAGGTCGCGTTCAGAAGTGGATGAAGACCTGACTTACAAAGCCCACATCCGAACCAAGGCAAATTGCAGATCCACAGTGACGCATGTCCGGCCATCCACCCATTCATCTTCGCGAAGGCGACGTCCGGTATTGGTTTCGCGCTCGCCTTTGGCGATGACCAGGACGAACAGGCGGGTGGGGCATTCGAAAGAGCGCAACCGATCAACATCAGCCCGCACTGACCAATCGCCTTCCAGGCACTTGGCCTGCGAGACATCGCCCAGGCATTTGATTTCGGCGACCATCCTCGGCGCGCCGTTGTCGTCCAATGAGTACAGGTCCGCTTTGCGTCGGTCGCCTATCGGCAGATCCGTCCAGATCTCGATCTCATCTTCGAACCAGGCTTGCAGACTGATCTGGGCTTGAATCCAATGCTCGCGGCAACTGTTGAGTTGCAGCACTTGCTCAAGATTCTTCTCCATGCCTTGAAAGGCGCGCTCGAACAAACCGAGCCATTGAGCGGTGTCCATTTCACATTTCCTGTGTCAGTCCATTTGGGGGAGGGATTATGGACGGAATCGCCTTCAACCGAAAACTCCACATTCATCACCGAACCCTGTAGGAGTGAGCCTGCTCGCGATAGCGGTATATGTCTGACATTTACGTTGTCTGACCCACCGCTATCGCGAGCAGGCTCACTCCTACAGTGGCTCTCCGGCAGATACGGACAAAAAACGCAGCTCACGGCCCAATCGCGCAGGCATTTGCGTGCGCAGTCGTTCTGTCATATTCGGTATCAGTTGATTGCAGATAGTAGCCAGCCCAACGCTAATTCCAATGAGGCTGCACTGTGTTTCAACGTCTTGTGTGTTCGCTGTCCGTTCTGAGCCTGTCCATCGCCGCTGCCCACGCCGCCGAGCCTTTGGTGCTCGACACGCCGCGTCTGCAAAGCATCGACAACTTCCGTGATGTCGCCGGCCTGACCACTGCGTATTCCACCGCCCACGATGGCACCATGCGTAGCGGCGTGTTTTACCGCTCCAACGCGATCACGCCGTCGGCAGCGGATCTGGCGACCCTCAACAGCCTCGGCATCAAAGCCGTCTACGACCTGCGCACGCCGAGCGAAATCGCCGGCACGCCGGATACGATGCTGACCGGTGCGACCTACCAGAACATCGACATCATCGGCAGCACCACCTCCGGCGCGAACATCACCACCGTGTCGTTCAAAAGCGCCGCCGACGCCATCGCCATGATGGAGCAGACCAACCGCGCCTTCGTCAGCGACGCCGGGATGCGCGGTCAATTCGGCAAGCTGTTCAACGAACTGGCTACCACCGACGGCGCACAATTGTTCCATTGCACCGCCGGCAAGGACCGCACCGGCTGGACCGCCGCTGTGTTGCAGAGCATCGCCGGGGTCGACAATGCGACCATCATGGCCAACTACCTCGCTACCAACGACTACACCGCCGCCCGCGTCGCCGCGACTCTTAAAGCAATGCCGCCAAGCATGGCTTCGGTCTACGCGCCGCTGCTCGGCGTGCAGGCCAGGTACTTGCAGGCCGGTCTGGATGAGGTCACCGCCGAATACGGCAGCATGGACAACTACCTCAAACAAGGCCTCGGCCTGTCCCAGGAAACCATCTACGTGTTGCGCGGCAAACTGGTCGAGTACAACAGCCTACCGGGTCAGGCCGGATTGATCGGCAACGCCGCTGCCGGTGCCGAATTGCTGCGTCAATTGCAGAACAGCAACCTGTCCAGCACCTACAGCGCCTACAACTACTACCTGCAATCGGCGATTGATGCCGGCACCCTCGACGGTGTCGAGTCCCAGGTCGGTGGCCAGGTTCACGCCGACGCCGCCAGCTACCTGCTGCGCCAGAATGCAATGATCGAGCAAGCCGCCGCGTCCTATGCCAGCGGCACCGATCTGAAAGTCGGCCAATACCGTTTGTGGATCACCGCGCTGGCTGGTTACCTCGGCACCGACGGCTCGTCCCACGCCGAAAGCAGCAACGAACACAGCCAGGGCCTGATGGTCGGCCTCACCCAGCGCTTCTCCGAACAACTCAGCGCGCGCGGCGGCTTCGGCTACAGCAAAGGCACCGTCGGCGGCGCGGGTGGCGAGGCCGATACCGACTTCACCTTCTTCAACCTCGGCGCGCGCTACGGCTTCACCAGCCTGGAACGCGGGCTGTTCGTCGACGCCAACGCCAGCGCCGGCTACGTCGATTACGACAGCAAACGCGAACTGGGCGGCGGTCTCGGCGCGGCCAAGGGCGACACTCACGGCAACCTCACCGGCGCGACGTTGGCGCTGGGTTACCGCGCACCGGTCAACGGCATGATCCTCGAACCGAGCCTCGGCGTGCGCATCAGCCACCTCGACCTTAAAGGCTTCAAAGAGAAGGGCAGCGAACTGGCACTCGACATCGACGACAACACCGCCACCCGCCGCAGCGCCGTCGCCAACCTCAACGTGGCATTTGCCCCGGTGGCGATGGGCGCCTGGCAACTGGTGCCGGGCGTACGAGTCGGCTATGAACGCACCCTGGGCAACAACGACGTCAACAGCCAGGGCCACCTGCTGGGCCTCGACATCGAACAACGCGCCGCCTTCGACAACCGCGACCAGTTCAGCGGCGGCGTCAACCTGATGGCCAGTCTCGGCGCGGTCAGCGTCGGCGCAGAAGTCGGTGCCAGCGGAGGCGGTGACAGCTATGGATTCAGCGGCAGCCTCAAGGCCAGTTACGCGTTCTAAAGCAGGGATAACAACGCAAGGTCAAGGATGACCAGAATGCAAAAAGTCCCACCAAACCCGTTGGAACGGCCAACCGCCAATCCTGAGTCCACTGCATATTCCTGTGGGAGCGAGCTTGCTCGCGAAGGCGTCATGTCAGCCAACATCACCATCAACTGACCCACCAGCACTCTTGCCGATAAACCAATCAACCCCGCCCCCTCAGTTGCGCCGGACTGACCCCATACGCCTGCTGAAAATACTGACAAAACCGCCCGACATTACTGAAGCCAAAACGCAACGCCACCTCCGTCACCGACGCCGAATGCCGCTGTCCCAGCGCCTCGAAAGCCCGCTCCAGCCGCACCTGCCGCTGATACGCCACAATCGACGTCCCGACAAACCGCCGAAACCCATCTTGCAACGCGCGCTGACTGACATTGCTCAACCGCGCCAACTCAACCCCACTCACCAACTGTTCGGGATGCGCCTGAATAAACTCCACCGCCAACTTCACATGCCGCGGCGCCACCCTCGGCGCGGGCTGGCGCAACGCCTCGGTAAAATTGTGCGGCCACGCCTCCAGCACCGCATCAATCAACATCTCACGCAACCGCGACGGCATCAGCGTCCCGCTGTTGAGCAACAGATCAAACTCCGTCCCCGTCGCCAGATCAATCAACGCCTTGATCCCCTGGAACGCCGACGTGTGCAGATCCACCACCGGCTCAAACACAATCTTCTGCACAATCGGCCGCCCCAACAACGCCGCCAACCGCTCAGTCAGTTGCCCCCGATTCACCGAAATCCCGTGCTGCGCATGATTGTCGAGAAACCGCATCGAACGGATATCCGCCTTATCAATCGCCAACCCCACCTGCGCCACACCGACGGACTCGGTACGGTGGTTGAACACAATCTTGCCCGCCGTGGGAATCACGAAAGTTATCTCGTCCTGCGGGTCGGGGAAGGTCACGGTGAAATCGCCGTGGTAATGCATGCGACGGAAACTGACGCCATCGTGCCTGCCGTAAACGCCGCCGATAATGATGTTGGAGGGGATCGGCGGGGTGTCGGCGTAGCGATTGCCGAAGAGCCGGGAGAAGAGGGCGCCGAAGTCTTCGGAGTGGAGGTTTTCGGAGCGGAGGATGATTTTTTGGCGGGGGTTTGGGGACACCTTGAGGGCACCTTTGGTTGGGGCTCTTGGATAGGGGGATTGCTAGTCGCAGGGGAGGTTAGCAGCTTGGGGTGACAGGTCTGTGACGGGAATTGAGTCGAGGGAGGGGCCGCATGCTGATGCTGCTTCGTTCGCAACTTGGCCGTGGTCTAAAAAACTATTCAGGGCGCTCATGGAATTCAGCAAAAATATCCGCCATGAAATCCATGAAAACGATGGCTCGCTGAGGCAGCAGCCGATTAGCCAGGTAGACAATTTGGATCGGGACGGGGGGCGCCACGTATTCGTTAAGCAGCAATTGAAGATTGCCACTTCTCAGCCCTTCCTCATAAAGCCATTGCGGCCCCTGCGCGATGCCCAACCCTGCATTGACGTACTCACGGATCGCCTCAGGCGAGTTGACACGCAGTCGTCCGGAGATCGGGACATCCGTATCCTTGAACCGCCAGTTGGTTCCAGTGGATAGAAGGGTATAAATGAGACAGTCGTGTTTCTTCAGGTCATCAGGCGAAGAGGGAGTGCCACGTTTTTCCAAATATGCACGGCTGGCAACGCACACACGCTCGAACCAAGCCAGTGGCCGGGCTCGCATTGCACTGTCCTCCAGGTGACCGATACGAATCGCGAGTTCTACCCCCTCGTCGACCAAATTGACGTAGCGATCATTGATTTGAAGATCGAGCGACAGTTCGGGGTAGCGGCTTAGAAAACTCGCGACGTGCGGTACGATGAACGTGTGAGCCAATGCGGTCGGGCAAGCGACGCGCAGCAACCCGGACGGCGCTACGTTTCCTCTCAGTGAGGACTCGGACTGTTCCACTGAGTCCAGGATACGCCGCGCATCTGCGTAGTACCGTTCACCCTCGGGCGTGAGCATCAGCTTTCGTGTGGATCGGTGAAGCAGCCTGGTTTGCAAATGGTCTTCAAGCGCAGCGACGTAACGACTGACGCTCGGTTGCCCTAGTCCCAGATCACGCCCCGCAGCAGAAAAACTGCCTGTCTCGACAGCGCGCACAAAACAGCTCATCAGTAACAACCGGTCCATCACACCCCAATTCATGCGGATTTCGCATGAGATCTATTCTATTTGTCCATCTTATCAGTGCACTGGCATGAATACATAGTTGCTCTCAGAGGGCCAGTCGTCCATTTGGCGGCCCAAAAAGAGAGGAAATTCAGATGTCCCGTTTACAAGGCAAGCGTACCCTCATCACTGGCGGTACAAGCGGCATCGGTCTAGAGACCGCGAAGCAATTTCTCGCCGAAGGCGCACGTGTGATCGTCACCGGTGTCAATCCTGAGTCCATGGCAAATGCTCAAGCAATTTTAGGTAGCGAAGTCCTGGTGTTGCGCGCCGACTCAGCTAGCGTCGCAGCCCAGAAGGAGCTGGCGCAGGCCGTTCAGTCTCATTACGGGCAACTGGACGTTGCCTTCCTCAATGCTGGCGTATCCGTCTGGAGGCCAATCGAAGACTGGAACGAGGAGATGTTTGATCGCTCCTTCGACATCAATGTCAAAGGCCCTTACTTCCTTCTGCAAGCACTGCTGCCGACCTTCTCTAATCCTGCGTCGGTGGTTCTTAACACCTCGATCAGTGCACATCTGGGCGCCGCGAACTCATCCGTTTACGCCGCAACCAAGGCTGCCTTCCTGAATATGTCGAAAACGCTCTCTGGCGAGCTGCTACCGCGTGGTGTTCGAGTCAATGCGGTCAGCCCTGGTCCCATCGACACGCCGCTGTACGGCAAGGCGGGTATACCCGATGCCTACCGCGAGCAGGTCAATAAGGAGATTGTCGCGACTATCCCATTTGGCCGTTTTGGCACGCCTGAAGAAGTAGCCAAGGCGGTGCTGTACCTCGCGTCGGACGAGTCTCGCTGGACGGTGGGAACGGAAATTATTGTTGATGGTGGTCGCGCGCTTTAACGAAATAGGCGCGTCTTCGAGTCTGTACATCCCGCTTCCTGCCCGGAAGCGGGAGTTGTCGAAATGACAGTGTTGATGTCCATTAGGCAATACCCTCCGTGGCACCAGGCTAGCTAGCGGCCACAGAGGCCTTACGAGTTACTGCATCGGCACAACATTATCCAACGCCTGATTCACCGCCAACTCCCCGAGCATCACCACCTGCGCAATGCCCAGCAGCGTCTTGCGAATCGGCCCCTCAACCAGCGCAGCCACGTCCCCCAACATCACCGTCGCTGAACCCAGCGATTCACTGGCGTTCGCCAGCAGTTCCTCGGTGGCGATTTTGGGGTTGGCGAGGAATATGGCGTTGGGTGTGTAGGGCGTGGCCATGATCTGGCTGGAGGGGTTGAGGTAGTGGTCGAGGGCGCGTTCGGCGGCTTCGCTGAGTTTTCGGGAATCGGGGGATTCGTAGGGGGAGACCGTTTCGGTTTCGGGTGGGTTCGGTGTGACTTTGAACATGATGATGCTCCTGGGAAAACGATTAGGGAGCCATCACGCTTCGCTACCAAACGAAGGGTGGCGGCCATGCACAGGTTGGTAGACCGGCCCAGGAGCCCGGCGCGCCCTAAGACGCCCTACGCATGACCACCATAAAACAGGGACGAGAAATCGACCTCTGCATAAGGGGAGCTATGCGACCTGGAAGTGCCGGGCTACCAAACCCGATCGCTGCTTTTCAGCGACCGACCCACGATAGAACCCGCACTCTGGGCGCACAAGCCGGCGGATTCTGGCGTAGTCGTAGGCAATGGCGCAAGGCGTTGTAGCCTGGGATGACGTAACACTGGGTGTCTTTAAACGGCTCTGGCAAAACCTTAAACACGAGCGAGAAACTGACCGATGCGCGGCTTGAGCATTTCGATCGCGGTGATACGATCGTGGCGCGCCACCCACGCCAAAGCGCAGAATCGATCACCATGAAACCCAGTTTCGAAAAAATCCCCACCGAAGCCACTGCCTCGTGGACACTGCTGAACCGGCGTTTGCCGGAGGCGATTCCGTTCGAATGGCATCACCATCCCGAGTACGAGCTGACGCTGACCTTGAACAGTCGTGGCCATCGCTACATCGGTAATGATGTCGAGCCTTACGATGACGGCGATCTGATTCTGGTCGGACCGAATGTGCCACATAGCTGGTCGTCGGCGGAGCGGGTCGATGCCGGGCAACCGCATGTGGCGTTGGTGATCTGGTTTTCGGCGGCGTGGGCGGAGTCGCTGGTGACGTTGTTTCCGGAAATGGGATCGGTTCGGCAATTGCTCGCGGCGGCGCGGCAGGCGTTGAGTTTCAGTGCGGCAGCGTCGCGGGAGATTCGCCCGCTGATCGAGGCGATGGTCGAGCAGGAGCCGTCCGAGCGGTCGATCGCGTTGCTGGTGGTGTTGAACAAACTGACGCGGGACGTCGATGCCAGGCGAATTCTCTCTGCCTCGGACTCGCAGGCTGGCACTCAGATTGTTGAAGACCCGCGCATCCATCGGGTTCTGGATTACGTGCATGGTCACTACACCGAGGCCATCAGCATTCCCGCGTTGGCCGAGATGGCGTGCGTCAGTGTGTCGGCGTTCCATCGGATGTTCCGCCGTCATACGCGCTGTACGGCGCTGGACTACATCGTGCGGCTAAGAGTCGGACACGCCTGTGCGCTGTTGATGCAGGGGCACTCGACGGTTTCGTTGATTGCCGAGGCAGTGGGGTATTCGTCGCTGGCGCTGTTCAATCGCCAGTTCAAGGCGTTGAAGGGGCTGACACCTTCAGAGTTTCGGCGTCAGCACGGTCATCACTTTCAGTAAGCGGCGCGCCGCTACAACGCCACAATCGTATTAGTCGACGCGGCAAATCAGGCTGCCGCCGCCACCCTCGGAAGTGGTCCCATACCTGCACCAACAATAAGGTCTGCAGGTCCCCCGATGAGCAAATACCAGGCATTCGAGAGCGCAACGCTTCCGGAGAACTACCGCGACAGCATCGTCAGAATGAAACGCACCTTGCGCGCGCAGATCGGCGATGTACAGGGGCTGTTCGCCGAGGTCAGTGAGTTTATTGCCGGCGAAATTGCGTCGATCAAAGCGCAGGAGGCGCAGACCGGGTCGGCCTGGCCGGTGCTGGAGTTCGCTGAGATCGCCGCTGGCACAGTGACTGCCGAGCAACTGGCCTTGATCAAACGTCGCGGTTGTGTGGTGCTCCGCAATCATTTCCCCCGCGAGCAGGTGCTGCAGTGGGACCAGGGCTTGTTGGATTACCTCGACAAGAACCGGTTCGATGCGCTGTATCGCGGGCCGATTGACCAGTTTTTCGGCAATCTTGAGGCGTCGCGGCCGGAAATTTTTCCGATCTACTGGTCGGCGGCGCAAATGCAGCTGCGCCAGCATGAGCGGATGGGCACGGCGCAGGCGTTTCTCAATCGATTGTGGAAGACTCATTCGCACGGCCAGAACTGGTTCAACCCTGATATCAATGCGCTGTATCCGGATCGGGTGCGTCGACGTCCGCCGGGCACACACTCGAAAGGCCTTGGCCCGCACACCGATTCCGGGGCGCTGGAGCGCTGGCTGCACCCGGCGTATCTGAAGGTCTTCGACAAAATCTATAACAACGACTTCGCGGCCTACGACCCGTGGGACGCGGCGTTTCGTACCGAGGTGGATGAATACGCCTACAAGGACACGGTCAAGTGCTCGGCGTTTCGCACGTTTCAGGGCTGGACCGCGCTGTCGGACATGCAGGCCGATCAAGGCGTGCTGCACACCGTGCCGATCCCCAAGGCGATGGCCTATTTGCTGCTGCGGCCGCTGCTCGATGACGTGCCCGAAGACGAGTTGTGTGGGGTGGCGCCGGGCAAGGTGCTGCCGGTGTCGCGGCAATGGCATTCGTTGCTGGTGGAGGGGCTGAGTCCGATACCGGATGTGCAGGCCGGTGATTCGGTGTGGTGGCATTGCGATGTAATCCATAGCGTCGCGCCGGTGCAGAACCAGCAGGGCTGGGGCAACGTGATGTACGTCCCGGCGGCGCCGATGTGTGCGAAGAATCTGCGTTATACGAGGGATGTGTTCAGGGCGTTTGCGCAGGGGGCTTCGCCGAATGATTTTCCACGTGAGGATTATGAGCGGTCGTGGGTGGAGCGTTTTCCGGTGGAGGGTCTGAACTCGCTGGGGCGTGCGGGGCTTGGGCTGGAGTAGGGGAGTTTGGGAATTGGGGCCGCTTCGCGACCCATCGGGATGGTGCGATGTTTCGCTCAATCCTCTCACCACAGGTTTTTTGTTTTGTCTGGTTGAGCGGAGTGCATTTCGGACAGCAAAACGCCCAAGGGTTTGGCTCGTCCTGGATGGTTAGGACGGCGTACTGCCTTGGGCGGGATGGGGGCAGATTAGGTGCGGCCGACGCGGGCGTCAACCGCTCCTTTTCGGTTTGATCAAGCTTTGCTTTCAATCTTGTACGCCCATCGCTTTCGATGATGGGCAACGACGAGCGGAACGATAAAGCTGAAGGGCAAATCGTACAAGCCAGCCACTTCCGCAAGATTTGTAGGCAAATGCGCGGGCGCTTGTAGCCCCAATGTGGGGGTGATAACGGCCTGATATGAGTGGTTTGCCTGTTGGTGGCTGACAACGACGATGGCGGGGGCGGTTCTTGAACTTGCGGCAGCCTCGGGTTATTTGGTGACTGGGCTTACGCCGTCGCGAGCAGGCTCACTCCTACAGTGGATTTTGCAGTGTTCACGAATGTTGTGGCGGGCACCAAACCTGTAGGAGTGAGCATGCTCGCGAAAGGGGCATCCACGGTGTGTGGATTTATTCATCACCATTCTGGACACAGTGTTTGTCCAGCCGACCGATTTTTGCCGTGCGCTTGAACCCCTAACATCGTCTCCACTCCGTGAACAAACACGGTTCCCCACGAGACGGTGAACATCATGAAACTTGCAAAAATCGCTCTTCTTCTGGTCTTCGGTGGTATCGGCGCGCAAGCGTTTGCAGCTGACGAGACCGCGCAAGTCGAGGCCTACAACGCCGCCGCTCAAGCAGACATCGCCCACGTAGTGTCGATCTCCGAAGCGGCCAATCAGTGCGGCGCGGTGCCGGTGCAGATGACTTATGACGACTCGACCGGTGCACGGCATGTCGTGCAATACCAGGTGATGGGTAGCGGTTGTTCCAACGGTTGATGGTCGATGCCGGCGCTGGAGGGTCGACACTCCGGGTCTGCGGCACTAAGCGTTGGCAAGTTCCTTGGCGCCGGCCATGTCTTCATCGGATGCCAGCAGTTGCGGGATGGCGGTTTTCAGGAACTCCACCCAGGTCTTGATTTTGGCGTCGACGAATTTGCGCGACGGGTAGATCGCGAACAGGTTGTATTCCTCCAGGCGGTACTGCGGCAGTACCCGCACCAGCGTTCCTCCGACCAATCCTTCGACGGCTGATGCCAGCGGCTGAATGCCGATGCCCATGCCATTTCTGATCGCCGTGGCCATGCCGTCGGCGGTGTTGATGTGGAAGGGTGAGTCGGGGATATTCTGCGTTTCCATGCCTTGCGGGCCTTCGAACACCCAGTTGTCTGCGGGCATCACCGTGTTGACGATGCGCAGGCAGTCGTGCGCTGCGAGGTCGGCGGGTGTGGCGGGGTGGCCGCGTTTGGTCAGGTACGCCGGTGAGGCGCAGAGGATGCTGTAAGTAGTGCCCAGGCGTTGCGCGACGAAGCCGGAATCCGGCAGGTCGCGGGCGAGGACGATCGACATGTCGTAGCTTTCTTCGAGCAGATCGGGCAGGCGATTGCTCAGGGTCAGGTCGAACATCACCGTGGGGTGAATTTCGCGGTAGCGGGCGATCGCATTGATCACATAGTGGTTGCCGATGGCGGCCATGGCGTGGATCTTCAGACGCCCGACCGGCAAGATCTGGGCGGTGCCGGCTTCTTCATCGGCTTCGCGCAGGTCATCGAGGATTTTTTCGGCGCGCTGCAAATAACGCACACCGGCTTCGGTCAGGGCGAGGCGGCGGGTGGTGCGGTTGATCAGGCGCGTGTGCAGCCGGGCTTCGAGGCTCGAGACGGCTTTGGAGACGTTGGTCGTGGTAGTGTCGAGCACGTCGGCCGCAGCGGTGAAGCTGCCGCTCTGGGCCACGGCGACGAAGCAGCGCAGGGTCTGAATAACGTCCATCGTTGTGCTTGGCTCTGTGGCTGGGATGGCCATTCTAGGGTTTGCCGTGGGGAGTGTTGCAAATGTTTGCGAATGAGGGCGGGCGCATGGCGGGTGAAGGGCTTGAAGATATTCTGGCGCCGGGGCTGTCGGTGGTGTTCTGCGGAATCAATCCGGGATTGCTCGCGGCGGCGTATGCGGCGTTGACGGGGCAGAAGGTGGTGGCGCCAGCGTCGAAAATCTAAACACCACCACTGCGCAAAAAGTTGCGCAGTTGCTTCGCCAATTTCACCCGAGAATTCCCTTCAAGCCTCTCTAAACCAAGCCCTCCAGCCAAGTGCGCAAGAAGTTGCACAGTACTGCGCAACTTCTTGCGCACTTTTTTCTGTTTATCGAAGTTTAAAATGCCGGAACGCGAAGGTAATGCCGCCAACCCATTGATCCGAAATGGCTAGATGATGGCTGGCACGGAATTTGATATCCGAGCAGGTACCCGGGCAGGCAATGGTGCCTGTCGGTTGTGTTTTTTCAGGCAAGGAGAGCATCCCCATGGCAACACCAGCGTACATGTCCGTCACTGGCGAAAAACAAGGTCTGATCACTGCCGGCGCGTTCACCGCCGACTCCGTGGGCAACACCTTCCAGGAAGGTCACGAAGACCAAGTCATGGTTCAGGCCTTCACCCACGACGTGATTATCCCGCGTGATCCGCAATCCGGTCAGCCAACCGGTCAGCGCGTGCACAAGCCAGTGGTCATCACCAAGGTCTACGACAAGGCTTCGCCTCTGCTGCAAGCGGCGCTGACTTCCGGCGAGCGCATGAGCGAAATCGTTATCCAGTGGTACCGCACTTCGGCTCAAGGTACCCAGGAGCACTACTACACCACCAAACTGGAAGACGCGATCATCGTCGCTATCAACAACAAAATGCACAACTGCCAGGACCCGTCGAACGCCCACTTCACCCACCTGGAAGAAGTGCAGTTCACCTACCGCAAAATCACCTGGACCCACGAAGTCTCCGGTACTTCGGGCTCCGATGACTGGCGTGCTCCAGTCGTTTAATCGCGACTGATGGTTGTACCACCCCGGCCAGTGCGGCTGGCCGGGGCGGCTTTGACCTACAGAATTTTTTGCGTGCGCCACGCTTCATGGAATGGCGCCCGTCGCAGCATTGCGCGAGGAACAAGGGATGTTCTCACCGGCCAATCAGCCTCATTTCAAACTGACCATCGATGGCGCGGACAGCGATTTCCAGGTGCTGTCGTTCACCGGGAAAGAGGCGCTCAACACCCCCTTCGAGTTTGAGCTGGAACTGGTCAGTGAGAAAGCCTCGATCAACCTCGAAAGCCTGCTGCACAAACTTGTGTTCCTGCAGCTGTCGCCCAGCGGCACGGGGATTCACGGGCTGATCTACAGCATCGCCCAGGGCGAGGCCGGCAAGCGCCTGACCCGCTATAAAATCTCCCTGCGCCCGCAGCTGGCGTACCTCGCGCATCGGGTCAACCAGCGCATCTTCCAGCAGATGACCGTGCAACAGATCATCAGCAAGGTGCTGGAAGAACACGGCATTCTCGCCAGTGACTATCACTTCCAACTGAGCGCGATTTACCCGGAGCGCATCTACTGCGTGCAGTACGACGAAAGCGATTTGCATTTCGTCCAGCGCCTGTGCGAGGAGGAGGGGATTCACTACCACTTCCAGCACACCGCCAGCGGCCACAAACTGATGTTCGGCGATGATCAGACGGTGTTCCCGAAACTGGCGCCAGTGGCTTATCAGCAGGACTCCGGACTGGTCGCCGATCAACCAGTGGTCAAGCGTTTCGGCCTGCGTCTGGCGACCCGCACCAGCCGCACCACACGACGTGATTACGACTTCGTCAAACCGAAGATCGAGCTCGAAAGCGATGCCAAGAGCAGCGCTCAGCCGGATCTGGAGGATTACGATTACCCGGGGCGTTTCGTAGATCGCGAGCGCGGCAAGCACCTGGCCAATCGCGCACTGGAGCGCCATCGCAGCGACTATCGTCTGGCCGAGGGCAACAGCGATCAGCCGATTCTGGTCAGCGGGCATTTCCTCGCCCTCACCGAACATGCCAACCCGACCTGGAACGATCTGTGGCTGCTGACCGAGATCTTCCACGAAGGCAAACAGCCGCAAGTGCTCGAAGAGTCGGTGACCAGCGACACCACCGATAACAAGGACGATTTCCACCAGGGCTACCGCAACCGCTTCAACGCGATCCCGTGGGACGTGCCGTACCGGCCGCCGCTCGATCACCCGAAACCGAAAGTCCTCGGCACCCAGAGCGCCGTGGTCTGCGGCCCCGAGGGCGAAGAGATCTACTGCGACCAGTACGGTCGGGTGAAGGTGCAGTTCTTCTGGGATCGCGAAGGCGAGCACGACGACAAGACCAGTTGCTGGATGCGCGTGGCCTCAAACTGGGCTGCCGAAACCTTTGGCGCGATCAACATTCCGCGGGTCGGCATGGAGGTGTTGATCACCTTCCTCGAAGGCGATCCCGACCAGCCGCTGATCACCGGTTGCCTGTACCACGGCGCGAATCTGCCGCCGTACAAACTGCCGGACTTCAAGACCCTGGCCACGGTCAAGAGCAAGGAATACAAGGGCAGCCGCGCCAACGAACTGCGCATCGACGACACCACCAGCGAGATCAGCATCGCGCTGCGCAGTGATCACGGCGCCAGTGCGATCAACCTCGGTTACCTGACCCACCCACGCCCGAGCGGCGGGCAGCCGCGTGGCGAAGGTTTCGAGTTGCGCACCGATCGCCATGGCGCGGTGCGTGCCGGCGCCGGCCTGCTGATCACCACCGAGCCGCGCCCGAACGAGTCCAAGCACCACAAAGACCTGCCGGAAACCGCCGAGCGCCTCGCCACCGCCAGCGATCAGCAAGACGGTTTCGCCACTCAGGCCAAAGAGCTTCAGGCCCAGGAGGCTGGTGATCAGGACGATGTGGCCAAGGCGTTGCACGCGCAGCATCAAGGCGTGCTCGGCAGTGGCCCGGCGAACATGACTGCCAATGAATTCCCTGAATTCACCGAGCCGCATCTGGTGCTCGCCAGCCCCGCCGGTATCGCCCTGACCACGCCGCGCTCCAGCCACATCGCCACCGGCGAACACCTGGCGCTGAGCAGCACCGGGCACACCAGTTTTTCCATTGGCAAACGCCTGCTGGCCAGTGCCAGCCGTGGCATGCGTCTGTTCGTGCAAAGCATGGGCTGGCGTCTGGTCGCGGCGTCCGGCGACATCGACGTCAAGGCCCTCAAGGACAGCATCAACCTGCTGGCCAAACTCAACATCACTGCCAACGCCGACCGCATCACCATCACCGCCAAGACCGAACTGGTGATCCAGGGCGGCGGCAGCGCGACCACCTACAACGCCGGCGGCATCACCCACGCCACCACCGGCCCGTACACCGCGCACGCGGCGAACTTTGCCTACACCGGGGCGAAAAGTCTGGCCGGCGTATTCCCGGAACCGCCGAAACCGGGCAAGGGCAATCTGGAATTGTTCAACCAGTACGCCGGGCGCCAGGGCATCAAGGAAGGCGATTACGAAGTCATCGACGCCCTCGGCAAAAGCATCAAGGGCAAGCTTGACGCCAAGGGTTTCGCCAGCGTCGCCGGCGCCGCCCCAGGCCCCGCGCGTGTGTTGTTCGGCAAGGATCCGGCGGACACCTGGAGTGAGGGCAGCTACATCGGCAAAGCGGAGTGGCCGCTGAAACCGCCAGCCGCAGAAGACGTACCGAGCCAGGTGCAGGCGATGGTTGCGCAGGTTCTGCCGAACAAGAACTGGGACATGCTGGAGAAGGGCAAGGAACTGGCGCAGAGCGGCATGGGCGCCATGCAGACCGCACAGGGCGCGATGCAGACGGCGCAGCAGGTGAAAGGGGCGGTGCAGGGCGGGGTGGCCGGGTTGCCGAAACTTGCCAGTGCGGCGCTGCCGAGTGCATCGAGCATCCTCGGCGCAGCGAGCAAGGCAGGGAAACTGCCAAGCCTCCCGGCCCCGTCCTTGCCCAAACCATCGCTTAAGACGCCTGGCCTGCTAAATGGGGAGGTGCTCTCATGACTGAGACAGCCGTTGCCAAGAAGCGCGAGCCGCAGGTCGCTATCGTTCCGCTCAACACGCTGGACGTGCAGGACGTAGGTCGTGGTGCTGCCCGGTTTGATGCCTGGCTGCGATCCATCAGCGGTGGTGTCGTCACGCTCGATCGAATCAAAGGAGTTGCCGGGTCGCTGCCGGTTGTCGGCAACATCATGGCGCTGGTCGATGCGCTGGGCGATATCGTCACGCTTACCAGAAGCAAGCAGCGGGAGTTGCTTGATTGGGTCAGCCTGGGGATCAACCTGATCGGTGTTTTACCTGCGCCTCCGACGATGGCAGCTGCTCGTATGAGTTTGCGCCCGACCTTGTTTCTGGTACGTCAGGAATTGCGTAACAGCGTCAAGATGCTGTTGGGCGATTCAATGATCGAAGTGCTGGTCGGGCATTTGAACGCGACAATCGTCGGCACGATCGATGACTTCGTGAAACAGGCTCAAGGCAAACTCTCGGGCATTCTCGCCGATGCAGGAAAACTGGGCGAAAGCGCAGTCACCGAAATTGCCAAGGGTCTTGAGGCCGTTGTAAATGGCAAGCTTGATTCAAAAGGCGATGCGCGCGCGGCTGGACAAAAAATCACGGCGGCGGGCAATCAACTGCTCAGCGATCCCAAAGCGGCGATCAGTAATATCTTCGGGGCGGCATTCAGTGCCTACAAAGCCGTGGGTAAAGGGGTTGCCAACAGCGCGGCGAAGAATCTTCTGCCGGATCAGGCCAAAAAACTGGTGATGACGCACACCGGCTCATTGAGAGCGATGGGGCCTGAGATCAAAACCCAATTGAGCAAGTTGGGTGACCCGGGAACGCGTCATTCGATTGGTTGGTTGTTGCAAATGCTCAGCGGTGCTGTGGTGACGTGGCGCAAGCGTCGTGGGCATGGACAGAGTGCCAGCGTTAAACCCAACGCCACCAGTAAGGCGCAGAACAAGGCAGGTGAAGGACGACTCGAGGCCAGCAGCCATCAGGCTCCTGCTAACGCCAACGCCAATGGCAAAAAAAATGGTGCTTGTGCAGGTACTTGCAACAGCATCAGTTTTGCGTTGGGATCCGAGTCACTGAGCCATACCGATTTCAGCCTGCCGGGTCCATTTCCTGTCGAGTGGGTGCGCACCTACAGCTCCCGGTTCGATGCTTTTGACAATGGCGAATTAGGGGCACGGTGGGTAACAGAGTTTACGACCCGATTCGACTGCAAGGACGATGGACTGGTTTTTTTTGGAGCCGATGGTCGTAGCATCGATTTCCCCCTGCCCAAGCCAGGCCTCTTTCACTATGACCCCGTTGAAAATCTCACGCTGGTTCGTTCCGCTGAGGATCAACTGCTCGTTTGCTTCGGTTTCGAGCGCAAGGAAACCTATGTCCGTCGTGGTCGTTCCTTTTGGCTGACGGATGTCAAAATGCGCAGTGGTGCCGGGCTGATGCTGCATTACGAGCATCGTCATGGGGACGCCCTCGTATTATCCGACCTGATCACCTATCAAGGTGACGTCACGCAAGTCCACTTGCACGTCGGAACGCTGCTTGATGATCAAGGACGCTTGACCGGTCTCTGGGAGATTCGTGACGGCGCGCCTGTGCGGCAATTGTGTCGTTACCAATACGACCTCCATGGCAACTTGATCCAGGCGCAGGATGAAAACGGTGCGGCCTGGAGTTATCAGTATCAGCATCACCTCCTGACTCGGTATACCGATCGCACCGGCCGCGGTTTGAATCTGCAGTGGGATGGCCAAACATCGCACGCCAGGGCTGTGCGCGAGTGGGCGGATGACGGCAGTTTCGATACTCGCCTTGAATGGGACGAAAACATTCGTCTGACTTACGTCACTGATGCCCATGGCAACGAGACTTGGCATTACTACGACATCAAGGGCTATACCTACCGGATTCGCTATGCCGATGAACGTTCAGAGTGGTTCTTTCGCGATGATGCGAAGAACGTGATTCGTCACGTTCATACAGATGGCACCACCGATCGCTACAGCTATGACGAGCGCGGTAATTTGCTCGAGCACATCAGTCCTGACGGCAGTGTCGCTCACTACGCCTACGATGATCTCAACCAACTGATCAAGGTCAGTGATGCAGAAGGCGGTCAGTGGCAACGAGCTTACGACGACGCCGGCAATCTGGTGGAGTCGGTCGATCCGCTTGGCAACAAGACGGAGTACGCCTATGACAAAGCAGGTCAGTTGATCGCTATCAAGGATGCAATTGGCAACGAGAAAACGCTTGAGTACAACGTTGCCGGTCAGCTTCTCAAATATACCGATTGCTCTGGCAAGACCAGCGAGTGGGAATACAACGATCGCGGTCAGATGATCTACTTTACCGATGCAGCGGGGCAAAGCACCGAGTATCAGTACAAGGCCGGGCATGTCGCCTTGATAACGCATCCGGATAAAACCGAGGAGCGATTCGAGCGTGATGCCGAAGGGCGTCTGCTCGCTCATGTTGACGGTCTGGATCGCTGTACGACGTGGAGCTATAACGCGGCCGGTCTGGTTGCCGAGCGAGTAGACGCCTGCGAGCAAACGCTTCGTTACCGTTGGGACCTGCTAGGACGTTTGATAGCACTCGAAAACGAAAACGAGCAGCGCACCCGGTTTCACTATGATCCTGTCGGAAGATTGCTTGAGGAAAAAGGCTTCGACGGTCTTGCCACCCGCTATCAATACGACGCTGAGAGCGGGCGGTTGGCGAGCGCCATCAGCGGTGAGCGCATCATTTCGATGGCGTTTGACCCAATGGGGCGGCTTGTTGAACGCCATGCGAGCCTGGGCAATGCGACTCAAAGCGAATCCTTTGCGTATGACGGTAATGGCAACATGGTTTTGGCCACGAACGACCAGAGCCGGTTGCTGTGGTTCTATGATTCGGCCGGTAATCTGATCAGAGAGCACCAGCATTATCAGGATCTGGATACACCGCTCGTTGCCATCTGGAGGCATGAGTACGATGCCCTCAATCAGTGTGTCGCCACGACTCGTCCGGATGGCCATCGGGTGAGTTGGTTGACGTACGGCAGTGGGCATTTGCTCGCGTTAAAACTGGATGATCACGAACTGGTCGGCTATGAGCGAGATGATTTACATCGCGAAGTCGCTCGTTATCAAGGGAATCGCCTGCGCCAGACGCAAAAGTGGGATCCGGCAGGGCGGCTACAGGAGCAACTGCTCGGTCGAAGCGACGACAATTCGACGTTGCTCAAACGCCAGTACCAATATGATGCGGTCGGCCAGTTGACCGAGCTGAACGATACTCGTCGCGGATCGCTTACCTACCGTTATGATCCGGTCGGGCGACTGATCAGCGCAGCAAGTCGCCTCGGCGTTGAAAACTTCGCGTTCGATCCTGCCAGCAACCTGCTCGACGAGAAGGTGACAGAAGTGCGCCGGCCTCTTGATCAGGCCCCGGCACGTAGTCGGTTGGTAGACAATCTTTTACGCGAATACGTCGGTACTCATTACGAGTACGACGATCGTGGCAACCAGACATTGCGTTGGCATAATGGTCAACGCAGTCGATTGCAATGGGACCTGTTCGATAGGTTGGTGCATTTTGAGGATGATCGTCTTTCGGTCAGATACGCCTACGATGCCTTGGGTCGCCGGTTGTATAAGCACTCGACAGCCCATTATGTGAACCGTCCTGAAGCAGGTTCGCACTGGAATAAAAATGAGCAGGGGCGCATTCAGCGCTTGCTTGGCTGTGGTTTGACCTTGTACGGGTGGGACGGGGACAACCTTTCCTGGGAAAGCAGTCCAGCCCCTATTGATGGGGGGACAGGTCGCACCGTCCATTACGTTTATGAACCCGGCACATTCGTACCGGTGGCTCAAGCCCTCACACACGCCTCGATTGATCTGTTGAGTCAGCCTGAATATGTCGGCGGCGACAATCTTGAAGATGATCCGCTGTGGAGTCACGCTCCTGAAGCACAACCGTTCGATGCCCTGGCCTGGTATCAGTGTGACCATTTAGGCACACCATTGGAACTTACCGATCAAGACGGTGAGATCGCCTGGAGCGCTCAATACAAAGCGTGGGGGCAGGTGAAAGAACAGACATCAGCCTCGGCAGTGCGGCGCGGGCTGACTAATCCCATTCGTTTCCAGGGTCAGTACCACGATCACGAAACAGGCTTGCACTACAACCGCTACAGGTACTACGACCCCCATGTAGGTCGCTTCATCTCGAAAGACCCGATAGGTCTGATGGGCGGTATCAACCTTCATCAATACGCGCCTAACCCGACGCAGTGGGTGGATCCTTTAGGTCTGGTCAGAAAACCGCCATCCAAGCGCGCGCTGAAGGACGGTGCTGGAGCCTCCGCTAAAGACATCGCTGCGAGCAAGGTCGGCGGCGGTAGTCGGAAAGGACAAGCGGCATGTCGCAAAAAACTTATTGCCAAAAGCAAACCGGTGGGTGTGTACAAGTGCTGGCGGTGCGGGCATACCTCTAGCAATCCTGATGACATGCACTTGGGGCATAAGAATGTGGCGACCTCAAATGGGGGCAACCTTGCCGATGTCAACGTAGATCTTGAGGGCGCTTCGTGTAACCTGAGTGCGGGAAATAGCGGTTACGTGAAAGAAGGGATGTCGTGTGTCGAACGTGGAAGTTGTGGAGCGCCATATGGACGATAAAGAATTGCCTGTACTGATTCAGGTGTTTGTATCAGATGACGATGGCCCTGTATTCGAGGAGCTCCCTGCAATCGCGATGGGGCAGGATACTTATCAGCTGCTGTCCTCACCTGGTCTTGCGTTGAATTTAGCTCGAGGTGACATCATCTCGATAAAAAACAAAAACACTCACGCTGAAGTCCTGAAGCGCGGAGGAAATTTTTGTATTCATATTTACGCCGACTACATCCCCGAGGACGTCATTGCACAACTGGAAACTGATGTTGGCAATGAACTGGGTGGAACGCTGGATGGCGTTTTCGAAGGCAACCTGTCACTGGCTGTGCCGTCAAGCAATGGCATGGACAGCATCAATGCGTTTTTTGATCGGTTCCGCGAGAAAACCGGACTCGAATGGTATTACGCCAATATCTATAAAAACATTGATGATGAAGATGATGAAACGCTGCTCAATTGGTGGTTGCAGAGCTGACTGATAGACCAGCAGACGGCAGGTTCACGAGACCAGGATCAAGTCAAAGGAGTGACAACATGAAAGACGCCATTCGCTTGGGCGACGCCACCACCCACGGTGGCAAGGTGCTCGAAGCCTTCTCCCAAACCGATCTCAACGGCAAGCCTGTTGCCGGAGTCGGTCACAAGGTCAGCTGTCCACTGTGCAAAGGGGTTTTCCCGATTGCAGAGGGCAGCAGCACCTACACCGTTGATGGCACGCCCATCGCTCTGGACGGTATGAAAACCGCTTGCGGCGCTGCGCTGATTGCAAGCGGCCCGAAAGGGGCTGTGATCAGTTGAATCAACATGTACCGCATCGGCATATACCGGGCATCACCTGATGTTTGTTGCATGAGTGTTGGCAGGCCCAGGCCATCAATCATTTCTTTAAAGTCTCGAACTATCTTACGGATGAGATGCAGTCATGACGACTGAAACGCCTGTCGCGAAAGTACGTGAACCTCAAGTGGCGATCGTTCCGCTCAACACCATTGACATCAAGGATGTCGGACGCGGTGCAGCCAGATTCGATGCCTGGCTGCAATCGATCAGTGGTGGAGTAGTCACTCTTGAGCGCGTCAAGAACGTTGCCGGAGCGTTGCCGGTGGTGGGCAACATCATGGCCTTGGTGGATGCGCTCGGAGACATTGTTGTCCTTGCCAAAAGCAAGCAACGCCAGATTCTGGACTGGGTCAGCCTGGGTATCAATCTGATCGGTGTTTTACCGGCGCCACCCACAATGGCCTCGGCGCGTATGACCTTGCGTCCGACCTTGTCGCTGGTGCGTCAAGAACTTCGTAACAGCGCCAAGATGCTGCTGGGCGATTCGCTGATCGAAGTCCTGATCGGACATTTGAATGCCACCATTGTCGGTACGATCGATGACTTTGTAGAGCAGGCCAAGCCGAAGCTGGCTGAAATACTCGACAACGGCGGCAAGCTTGGCCAGAACGCGGTCAACGAAATCGCCAAGGGCCTGGAAACGGTCGTCAACGGCAAGCTTGATGCAAAAGGCGACATGAAGTCGGCGAGTGCCAAGATGAGTGCGGCCGGAGGTCAGTTGTTGCATGACCCCAAGGCAGCCATCAGTAATATTTTCGGCGCAGCCTTCAGCGCCTACAAGGCTGCCGGTAAAGGTGTTGCCAACAGCGCGGCAAAGAACCTGTTGCCGGACAGTGCCAAGGCTTTGGTGCTGAGCAATACCGGCATGCTTCGTACTATGGGTGTGGAGTTGCGCACTCAAATGAACAAGCTGGGTGATCCGGCTGTTCAGCATTCAATCGGTTGGCTGCTGCAGATGCTGGCAGGTTCTGTCATGAGCTGGCGCAAGCGTCGAGCACATGGTCAAGGGGCCAGCGTCAAGCCGGATACTACTTCAAAGACTCAGCACAGGGCTGGAGAGGGGCGGCTTGAAGCCAGCAGCCAACAAGCGCCAGCGACGCATAACTGCAAAACATGTAAAAACGGCGTCATGCCGGGCACGGTGCATAGCATCAGTTTTGCCCTGGGCTCTGAATCGCTGAGCCATACGGATTTCAACCTGCCTGGTGCATTCCCTCTCGAGTGGACACGCACCTACTGTTCGCGTCTGGATGCGTATGACGCCAGCGAGATGGGCGCCCGCTGGATTACGTCGTTGACTACCCGTTTTGACTGTGTTGGCGGGAGTCTGGTGTTCCATGACGCTGATGGTCGCAGCCACGACTATGTGCTGCCCGAGACAGGGCAGACTCACTACGATGCCATTGAAAACATGACGCTGGTACGGGTGACCGATGACCAGCTTCTGTTGTGCAGAGGGTTTGAACGCAAGGAAACCTATCTGCGTCGTGGACAACGTTTCGTGCTGGTCGGCGTGGTTTTGCGCAACGGTGCGGGAATCATGCTGCACTACGAGCATCGCCACGAAGGAATGCCGGTGCTGTCCGACCTGATTACCTATCAGGGTGATATGGCCGACGTCAGATATCACCTCGGCACCCTGCTTGATGAGCACGGTCGCGTAAAGGGGCTTTGGCTGATCAGCGACGGTGTTCCTCAGCGTCAACTGTGTGCCTATCACTACGACAGTGTCGGTGATTTGATTCAGGCTCAGGACGAGAACGGGGCGGCGTGGAGCTATGAGTACCAGCATCATCTGATCCGTCGTTACACCGATCGGACCGGACGGGGCATGAATCTGGAATGGCAGGGCACAGGCGCTGATGCGCGGGCCGTTCGCGAGTGGGCGGACGACGGCAGTTTCGACACGCGCCTTGAGTGGGACGAGAATATTCGCCTGACCTATGTCACCGATGCGTACGGTAACGAAACCTGGCACTACTACGACATTCTTGGTTATACGTACCGCATTCGCCATCCGGATGAACGTTCCGAATGGTTGTTCCGTGACGAAGCGAAAAACCTGATTCGACACGTACATGCTGACGGCACAACTGATCGCTTCATCTACGACGCGCGTGGCAACGTCGTCGAACATTTGCGTGCCGACGACAGCGTGCTGCATTTTGCCTACGACGATCTGGATCAACTGATCAAGACCAGCGATGCAGAAGGGGGGCAGTGGCAGCGTGCTTATGACGATCATGGCAACCTTGTGGAAGCAGTCGACCCCCTTGGTAACGTAACGGAGTTTGCCTACAGCGTGGCAGGGTTGCCGACAGCGATCGAAGACGCCGCCGGCAATGAGAAGAAGCTCGACTACAACGATGCCGGTCAACTGATCGAGTATGTCGACTGCTCAGGAAAGACCAGGGCCTGGGAGTACAACGAACTCGGACAGATGATCTGTTTTACCGACGCGGCCGGCCAGAGTACCGAGTACGGGTATCGACTGGGCCAGCTGGCCTGGATCAGGCACCCGGACAAGACCGAGGAGTATTTTGAACGAGACGCTGAAGCCCGGTTGCTCGCGCACACGGATCGTCTTGGCCGCTGCACTACCTGGAAATATACAGCTGCCGGTCTTGTAGCCGAGCGCATCGATGCTGATGAGCATACATTGGTCTACCGCTGGGATCGTCTCGGGCGCTTGCAGGCGCTGGACAACGAAAACGAGAGCCGGGCGCATTTCCTCTACGACCCGATAGGTCGCCTGCTGGAGGAAAAGAGCTTTGATGGTCGTATCACCCGCTATCGGTATGATTCTGATACGGGCCATTTGAGTCATATCGTCAACGGCGAGCGTGTGATTTGCGTGAGCTTTGATGCCATGGGACGCCTGATTGAGCGGCGCGCCAGTCAAGGTGAGAAATCGCAAAGCGAGCGCTTCATTTATGACGGTAACGGTAACCTGATCGAAGCCGCCAACGCAGACAGTCGTTTACAGTGGTTTCACGACCTGGCCGGCAATGTGCTGCGCGAGCATCAGCATTACCTTGGGCTGGACCAGCCCCCGGTAGTTGGTGTGTGGCAGCACGAGTACGATGTGCTCAACAATCGGGTCGCGACAGTTCGTCCGGACGGGCACCGTGTCAGCTGGCTCACCTATGGCAGTGGTCATTTGTTGGGGCTACGCCTGGACGAGCACGAGCTGATTGGCCTGGAGCGCGACGACCTTCATCGTGAGATTGTCCGGCATCAGGGCAACCACCTGCAGCAGACGCAAAAGTGGGATTCTGCCGGTCGTTTGCAGGAGCAGGTGCTGGGACGCAGTGAGGACGGTGCGACGCTTGTCAAACGGACATATCAATACGATGCCGCTGGTCAACTGACTGCGATCAACGATACCCGAAGAGGCGCGATTTCATACCGTTACGATCCTCTCGGTCGACTGTTGGAAGCAGCGACACGACAGGTGGTTGAAACATTCACCTTTGACCCGGCCAGTAATCTGCTTGATGAAAAGGCGAGTGAAATTCGACGACCACTGGACCGGTCTCCGCGCCAGGAGAGGCAGGTAGACAACCTGCTACACGAGTACGAAGGTAATCAGTTCACATACGATGAGCGCGGCAACCTGGTCGAGCGTCTGCAAAACAATCAGCGGAGCTTCCTGCAATGGGATCTGTTTGACCGTTTGGTGCGATTTGAAGATCAACGCTTGTCGGTTGAATTCGCCTATGACGCTCTTGGACGTCGTCTTCACAAAAACTCTGTCGCCCATTCCAAGGGGCGTCCCGAGGCGGGGTCGCACTGGAACCGGAACGAGCATGCACGCATACAGCGAGAGTACGGCTGTGGCTTCACGCTCTACGGCTGGGACGGTAACCGACTTGCCTGGGAAAGCAGTGCCGCGCAACTGGATGGCGGTGCCGGACGCACGGTGCACTACATTTTCGAGCCCGGTAGTTTCGTTCCTGTAGCACAGGCCATACGACATGCCCCGATTACACTGACGAATCAGTCTGAGTATCAGGGAGAGTACAGCCTGGATGACGATCCGTTGTGGAATCGCAAGGTCACGGTTCAGCCAATTGACGTTTTGCTCTGGTATCAGTGCGATCACCTGGGTACGCCTCAGGAACTGACCGACTCTGAGGGGCAGTTGGTCTGGACGGCTCAGTACAATGCATGGGGGGCGATATCGGAGCAGCAATCGCAATCGGCCCGACAAAGTGATGTGAGAAATCCTATAAGATTTCCGGGGCAGTACCATGATCATGAGACCGGGCTGCATTACAACCGGCATCGTTACTATGACCCGGCGGTGGGTCGATTCGTCAGCCAGGATCCGATCGGTTATGCGGGCGGTCTGAATTTCTACACCTATGGTCCGAACCCTACAGGGTGGGTGGATCCGATGGGCCTGACGGGGGTCGATGTCTATCGGGCCATGAAAACCGACGAAAGAGGAAAGCCCATTGCTGACTCGACCGCGCGTGGCCTAGGGGTACGTCCTGTGGATATTCCAGTTGATAAAGATGGGAACGTTCATCCCAATACCGGTGGGATGTCCGTAGCGCCGGATACTCCGCAAAACCTGCCGGATCATCGGCGCCCCTCCACGTTACCCGGCGGAACCGGCAAAGACAGCGCCTGCAAATTGAATACCGCTTCACTTCCGGAAAGTCTTCGTTACGTGCAAGACAAAAAAACTCACGGAACCATTCAGCCTAGTAAGGCCATGCCACTTTCTGATTACCAGAAGGCACTAGGGTCGACGGCTGAGCATTGGGAGAAACAATGATGAAAACGCTTGATAAACCGTTGGACGATGAACTGTCCGGCGCATTGAGGAGGGGGGATGATCTTCTTTCGATACGGGAAATCCTGCTGAAGTATCGAGATAAGGGTTTTTCGGCTATATCGGTTAATGAACTGTTGGGGTCAATGCGCGGTGATGCCGATGAAGCGTTGGAGGATCGGATTCTGGAGGTGATGGATATCGTTACCGGGTTTTGTGCGCCAGCTCTGGAAGTCTGGTAAACGGCGGTTTTGGAATTGAGAAGTTCACTGGAAATCTGGGGAATGAGCATGAAAAACACTGCTGTGATCCTTGCACTGACCGCCACTTTCGGCCTCTGCGCCCTGGCCCGCGCAGAAGCGCCAGATCCCGCTACCCTGAAAAGCATGTATGACAGCGGTCGCAACATGTCGGGCCTGATCAAGCATTGCGTCGACAAGGGCTACCTGAAAGCGGACAGCACGGAAAACGCCAACAAGATGGTGGCGTTCGTTGCGAATATGCCGGGCGCGTTCGACAAGGCTGATGGCGACAAGAACGAAAGTCTCGGTCGCAAAGGCGAAGTGTTGGCCGACGGTCAATACAAGAGTCTGCAAGGCAACCTGCCGCCGGATCTGAGCCTCAAGCAATGGTGCGAGCAAGCGGATCAAGGGATGCGTGAGGGGCTCAAGCAAGTCGGCTTGTAAACTACATCGAAGAGAACACTTGCCATGAAATCCGAAATACCACCCACCGACGCTTCGGCACTCATCGACGCTCGAATCGCTGAACTGGCCGATTGGCGTGGTGCCATCCTCGGCGAGATTCGCAAGGTTATTCATCAGGCCGATCCCAAGGTGGTGGAGGAGTGGAAGTGGCGCGGCGTTCCGGTGTGGTCGCGGGGCGGGATCATTTGCACCGGGGAGACCTACAAGACGGCGGTGAAGATGACCTTCGCCAAGGGCGCGGCGCTGGCTGATCCTGCGGGGTTGTTCAACGCCAGCCTTGAGGGCAACACCCGCCGGGCGATTGATTTTCATGAGGGCGACACGGTCGATGAGCAGGCCTTGAAAGCGCTGATTTGCGAGGCGATTGCGCTGAATCTATCGAAGTGAATCGTGGCGTTTGCCTTGGCTCAGAAATAACTGGCTGTTTTAAAACAATTTTTTTTGCACTCAGGGCTTCCCAGATCAAAAAAAGGTTGGTAAATTGCGGCCCATTCTCGCAGAGCTTGTTACAGAGCTTGAGATACAGGGGCGTCGCCAAGCGGTAAGGCAGCAGGTTTTGATCCTGCCATGCGTTGGTTCGAATCCAGCCGCCCCTGCCATATTCAGAAAAAACGCCAGTCCGAAAGGGCTGGCGTTTTTTTATGCGCGCGATTTGTGGCTGGGGCTGACAGTTGCCTGAGCCGGAGCGGGGGACTGATGTAAACTGCCCGCGCGAAAGTCCCGGCGGGTTATTGGCCGGCGACCCTCAATCTCTCCAGACAAGAGACTTTCATGGCTAATCAAGACCTCAGCTTCACCCCTGATCCGGATGCAGATTCGATTTCCTCCGACGTCGTCGGTTTCAACGGCATTCTGGTTTCGACCCAGATCCCGACCCGCGCCGACGGCAGCCTGGAGCTGGGCGATATCACCCTGCAAAGCGAATGCACCCTGCAGGCGCTGAAAGTGGCGCTGGAGCGGGCCGGCAGTTCGATGGATCGCGTGATGCACCTGACCATCTACCTCACCGACATGGCCGACCGTGCGGCGTTCAACGAAGTCTACAAGCGCTTCTTCGCCAAGCCATGGCCGGTGCGCGCCGCTGTGGGCGTGGCGTCGTTGGCGGTGGAAGGCATGCGCGTGGAAGTCACCGCAATGGCCGCCAAGGCCTGACCGCCCCCTGTAGGAGTGAGCCTGCTCGCGATAGCGGTAAATCAGCCACCATCAACGTTGACTGTGCCACCATCATCGCGAGCAGGCTCACTCCTACAGGAGACTCTCGTGTCGGATTGGAGCGAGGTCATCTGCCACTTGGCAGCACAGGCGTGCCGCTCGGGCGTTTCGCGGCTACAATGCGCGCCTTAACCGTGACAGCCTGACTAAAAAAACTATGTCCTTGCCCAAGCATCATCTGGAATTGCTCAGCCCCGCCCGTGACGTGGCGATTGCCCGCGAGGCGATCCTGCACGGCGCCGATGCCGTGTACATCGGTGGCCCGAGCTTCGGCGCGCGCCACAACGCCTGCAACGAGGTGAGCGAAATCGCCGAGCTGGTGGAATTTGCCCGCCGTTATCACGCGCGCATTTTCACCACCATCAACACCATCCTGCACGACAACGAACTGGAGCCGGCGCGCAAGCTGATCCACCAGTTGTACGACGCCGGCGTCGACGCGCTGATCGTCCAGGACCTGGGCGTGATGGAACTGGACATTCCGCCGATCGAGCTGCATGCCAGTACCCAGACCGACATCCGCACGCTGGAGCGGGCGAAGTTCCTCGATCAGGCCGGTTTCTCGCAACTGGTACTGGCCCGTGAGCTGAACCTGAAAGAAATCCGCGCCATCGCCGACGAAACCGATGCCGCCATCGAGTTCTTCATTCACGGCGCACTGTGCGTGGCGTTCTCCGGGCAGTGCAACATCTCCCACGCGCAGACCGGGCGCAGCGCCAACCGTGGCGACTGCTCGCAGGCCTGCCGTTTGCCGTACACCCTCAAAGACGAAAAGGGTGGGGTGATCGCCTACGAAAAACACCTGCTGTCGATGAAGGACAACAACCAGAGCGCCAACATCCGCGCGCTGGTCGAAGCCGGTGTGCGTTCGTTCAAGATCGAAGGTCGCTACAAGGACATGGGCTATGTGAAGAACATCACCGCCTATTACCGCCAGCGCCTCGACGACGTACTCGAAGACCGCCCGGACCTGGCCCGCGCCTCCAGCGGCCGTACCGCGCACTTCTTCCTGCCGGACCCGGAAAAGACCTTCCACCGTGGCAGCACCGACTACTTCGTCACCGATCGCAAGATCGACATCGGCGCGTTCGACTCGCCGACCTTCACCGGCCTGCCAGTGGGCACCGTCGAGAAAGTCGGCAAGCGTGACATGCAGGTGGTGACGCAGGAACCGCTGTCCAACGGCGATGGCCTCAACGTGCTGGTCAAGCGGGAAGTGGTGGGTTTCCGCGCCAACATCGCCGAGCCGAAGGGCGAGTTCGAAGAAGACGGCGAGAAGCGCTACCGCTACCGCGTCGAGCCGAACGAAATGCCCGAAGGCCTGTACAAGCTGCGCCCGAACCATCCGCTGAACCGCAACCTCGACCACAACTGGCAACAGGCACTGCTGAAGACCTCCGCCGAACGCCGCGTGGCCCTGAGCTGGGTGGCGCGTCTGCGTGAAGAGCAGCTGGAACTGACTGCCACCAGTGAAGAGGGGATCAGCGCCAGCGTGACCCTGAACGGCCCGTTCGGGGTGGCCAACAAGCCGGAGCAGGCGCTGGAGCAATTGCAGGATCTGCTCGGCCAGCTCGGCACTACCCAATATCACGCCATCGACGTGAAACTGGAGGCACCGCAGGCGTTCTTCATCCCGAACTCGCAGCTCAAAGCCTTGCGCCGTGAAGTCATCGAAGCGCTGACCGCCGCCCGCGTTGCGGCGCACCCGCGTGGCAGCCGCAAGGCCGAAACCACGCCGCCGCCGGTGTACCCGGAGTCGCACCTGTCGTTCCTGGCCAACGTCTACAACCAGAAGGCACGCGACTTCTACCACCGTCATGGCGTGAAGCTGATTGATGCGGCCTACGAGGCGCACGAAGAGGCCGGTGAAGTGCCGGTGATGATCACCAAGCACTGCCTGCGTTTCTCGTTCAACCTGTGCCCGAAACAGGCCAAGGGCGTGACCGGTGTGCGCACCAAGGTCGCGCCGATGCAGCTGATTCACGGCGACGAAGTGCTGACCCTGAAGTTCGACTGCAAGCCGTGCGAGATGCACATCATCGGCAAGATGAAAGGCCACATCCTCAACATGCCGCAACCGGGCAGCGTGGTCGGCCACATCAGCCCGGAAGACCTGCTGAAAACCATCCCGCGCGCGCCACACTGAGTGACGGGCGGGCGTGGCGCTACGGTGTCACGCCTGCGCGGGCTCTCGCTCCGCCAGCTCTTCGAGCAGGTCGGCTGACGGCACAAAGAACAGCCCCCCGGTGACTGCCGTGCTGAAGTCCAGCAAACGGTCGTAGTTGCCGACGGGTTTGCCGACAAACATGTTCTCCAGCATCTGCTCGATCGGTTCCGGCGAGCGCGCGTAACCGATGAAGTAGGTGCCGAATTCGCCAGCCCCCGGGCGGCCGAACGGCATATTGTCGCGCAGGATTTTCTGCTCCTGGCCGTCCTTGGTGATGGTGGTCAGGGCGCTGTGGGAATTGCTCGGCTTGACCTCCTCACCGAGTTCGATGTCGGCCAGCTTGGTGCGGCCGATCACTTTCTCCTGAGCCTCGACGCTCAGCGCATTCCACGCCTCCATCTTGTGCAGGTACTTCTGCACCAGCACATAACTGCCGGATTCGAACGCCGGGTCTTCGTTGCCGATCAGGGTGAAGTGGTCTGCCTTGCGGCCCACCGGGTTCTCGGTGCCATCAACGAAACCGATGATGCTGCGCATGTCGAAGTAGCGGAACCCCTGCACCTCATCCACCACGGTGATCGCGCCATTGAGCGCGCTGCACAACTGGGTTGCCAGTTCGAAACACAGATCCATCTGGTCGGCACGGATGTGCAGCAGGATGTCGCCCGGCGTCGCAACGGCGCGACGGCCCTCGACGCCGAACTCGCGGAACGGATGCAGCGAGGCCGGGCGTGGACTGCCGAACAGGGCGTCCCAGGCGCTGGCGCTGAAACCGCAGACACATGACAAGTTGCCGTTGGGCACACGTTTGCCGACCGAACGGGTGAGGGCGGCGATGTCGCCGCACCAGCCGCGCACCTGACTGGCGGCGTCGCTGCCGGGCAGCAGCGTGGCGACGATGAAGATCGCGCTGCTGGTGATCGGGTTGCAGATCGCTTGTGGCTCGGGGGTAACCATTGATGAGGTCATAGTCGGTTCCATATGCGCGGGGCCAAGGTCGGCGCTCAGTATGAAACCAAAAACGTTTCATCGGTATCTCAGAAACGCCCCAGTCGATAGGCATCCATCGTCGGCAAGCCGGAATTGGCCGAGGGTGACGCCAGTTGCGCAATCATCTGCGCAGTCACCGCCGCCTGCGTCAGCCCCAGATGCTGATGCCCGAACGCGAGCAGTACCTTGCCGTCGCAGACCTTGTCGATGATCGGCAGCGAGTCCGGCAGCGACGGACGAAAGCCCATCCACGGTATTGCGTCTTCAGCGTTCAAATCACGGCGGAACAAACCTTTGCTCAAGCGATGCAATTGCCAGGCGCGCTCCATGAACGGCGGGCGCTGCAGGCCGGCGAACTCCACCGTACCGGCCAGGCGCAGGCCGCCGGTCATTGGCGTCATGATGAACTTGCGCTCCAGCGAGGTAACGGCGAACGGCAGTCGCTCGGGCTCGTGGGGCAGCATCAGGTGATAGCCGCGCTCGGTGTCCAGCGGCACGCGTTTACCGGTCAGCGCAGTGGTGAGCTTCGCCGAATGCGCGCCACAGGCGATCAGCACCTGCCGCGCGGTGAAACGCCCCTGATCGGTGATCAGCGACACGCCATGCGCCTGCAACTGGCCGCCCTGAACTTCCTGCTGGAAAAACTGCACGCCGGCCGTTTTGGCCGCGCTCGCCAATTCGCACACCACCTGATACGGGTCGAGAAAATGCCCGGTGCGCGGGTAGAACAATCCGCCCTGAATCTGTTCGCTGAGCTGTGGCGCGCTTTCTCGCACGGCGCTGGCCGACCAGAAGTCCACCGGCACCTGTTGCTGGCGCATGCGCGCCTGCAAGGCTTCGACGGCGGGTCGCGATTCGGCGCGCTCGAACACTAGCAGCGAGCCGTCCTCCTTGAGCAGGTCGGGGCGGGCGATGCTGTGCAGCAGGCGCTTCCAGGCGTTGAGGCTGCTTTCGTTGAGCGCGCGCAAACCGGCCACGGTGCGCTGAAACGGAGCTGGGCGCAGGTTCAGCAGCAGGCGGCTGAACCACGGCACGGCGCACGGCAGGTACTTCCAGTCCAGGCGCAGCGGCCCCATCGGGTCCATCAGCATTGCCGGCAGGCGCTTGAGGATCGACGCATCGGCAATCGGAAACACCTGCTCGGTGGCCAGATGCCCGGCGTTGCCGAACGAGGCGCCATGACCGGGCGGCTGCTTGTCGATGACCACCACCCGTTTACCCTGACGCGCCAGTTGCAGGGCGCAGGCGACGCCGATGATGCCGGCGCCGATCACCGCGATGTCGGCGTTGTCCGTTGTAAGGTTGTCGGGCATGTTCAGGCTTCCCTCTGACCGTCGAGCAAGCGTCGCAAGTGCAGCGGATTCGCCTGTTTCAGCGGCGGCGGCAGCAGGCTGTCGGGAAAATCCTGATAACACACCGGCCGCAGGAAACGCAGGATCGCCGCCGTGCCGACCGAGGTGCTGCGCGAATCCGACGTTGCCGGGAACGGCCCGCCATGCACGATCGCATCGCACACTTCGACCCCGGTCGGCCAGCCGTTGACCAGCAGACGTCCAGCCTTGCGTTCCAGTGTCGGCAACAAGGCCCGGGCGTGATCCAGATCGGCGTCATCCAGGTGCAGGGTGGCGGTCAACTGGCCTTCGAGGTGTTCGCAGACCTGACGGATTTCATCGTCGTTGGCACATCGCACGATCAGCGACGCCGAGCCGAATATTTCACCTTGCAGACGCACATCAGCGAGGAAGTCCTGCGCCTGAGTGACGAACAACTGCGCCTGACACTGGTTCGGCCCTTCAGTCGCGAGACCGCTCGCCACGCGTTGCGCCTGAGGATGTTCGGCCAACGCGGCGACCGCGCTTGAATAGGCGCGGAAAATCCCCGGCGTAAGCATGGTCTGCGCCGGGCTGCGCTGGACCCCTTCGGCGGCAGCGGCGATGAAACTGTCCAGTGCCGGCCCTTGGCGAGCAATGACCAGCCCGGGATTGGTGCAGAACTGCCCGGCGCCCTGAGTCAGCGAGGCGACAAAGCCCTGCGCCAACGCTTCGCCCCGTGCGGCAAGCGCTGCGGGAAACAGCAGCACCGGATTGATCGAACTCATTTCCGCATACACCGGAATCGGTTGCGGCCGCGCTTGCGCCGCTCGGCTCAGGGCGAGGCCGCCACTGCGCGAGCCGGTGAAGCCCACCGCCTTGATGCGCCAATCGCTGACCAACGCAATGCCGACCTCATTGCCGGAACCGAACAGCAGCGAAAACACGCCCTCAGGCAATGCACACTTTTTCACCGCGCGAGCCAGCGCCTGGCCGACCAGTTCACTGGTGCCGGGATGCGCGCTGTGCGCCTTGACGATCACCGGGCAACCGGCGGCCAGCGCCGAAGCGGTGTCGCCGCCCGCCACGGAGAACGCCAGCGGAAAGTTGCTGGCGCCGAACACGGCCACTGGCCCCAGCGCGATCTGCCGCTGGCGCAAATCAGAACGTGGCAGCGGCTGGCGCTGTGGTTGTGATTGATCGACGCGAACGTCCAGCCACTCGCCAGCACGCACTGTGCGGGCAAAGGTGCGCAGTTGCCCGCAGGTGCGTCCGCGTTCGCCCTGGATACGGGCGCGTGGCAGGCCGGTTTCGGCCACGGCACGGTCGATCAGCGCATCGCCAAGGGCTTCGATCTCATTGGCGATGGTTTCGAGAAATTCGGCGCGAGCTTTGAGGGAGGTCTCGCGATAACGATCAAAGGCTTGCCACGCCAGTGCGCAGGCCTGTTCGACATGTTCTGCAGTGCCACCGGCATAGGCCGGTTGCAGCACCGCGTCGGTGGCGGGATTGATCGCATGGATCGCTTCACGGCTGCCGGCAATGGCTTGGCCGCCGATCAACATGTGGCCTGTCAGAGTCATGACGCTTCCTTGAAAAACAGGTGAAGCCCCGGTATCACACCGGGGCAGGGGCTGCGGTCAGGCGAGGTTCTGTTCGGCGGACCAGTTTTTGTACCACTGACGGAACAGCGCGTACTGGGTCTCGGCGTAACGACGCTGGGCATCGCTGAGGGCGTCGGTTTCGTTGAAGTGCAGGGCGTATTCGCGGTCGCCGTTGAGCACCATCAGATGCTTGTAATACAGCACCAGATCGCAGCCTTCATCGAACGACGACAGCACCGCCAGCGCCGCTTCCAGTTCGCGCGCCAGACGCCGGGCCTTGGCGTCGCCCTTGGCCGCTTGCTTGCTCAGCGCCACCAGTTGCAGCACTTCGCGGGGCAGGGCGTTGCCGATACCGGTGATCGCGCCGGTGGCGTTGCAGTTGACGAAACCGTGCACCACTTGGGTATCGACACCGACCATCAGGGTCACGGCATCGTCCTGCGAGGTGATGTTTTCGGCGGCGTAGCGCAAGTCGGCGCCACCGCCGAACTCCTTGAAGCCGATCAGGTTCGGGTGTTCACGGCGCAGTTCGAAGAACAGGTCGGCGCGGGTGGCGAAGCCGTAGTAGGGACTGTTGTAGATCACCGCCGGCAGGTTCGGCGCGGCGTTGAGGATCGCGGCGAAGTGGGCTTTTTGCGCGGTGGCCGAAGCACCACGGGACAAGACGCGCGGAATCACCATCAGGCCATGGGCGCCGACTTTCGCCGCATGTGCAGTGTGGGACACCGCTTCACGGCTGTTGACCGCGCCAGTGCCGACGATGGTCGGTACCCCGGCGGCCACCAGACGCGCCACGCCTTCCTGACGCTCGGCCTCGGTCAGCAGCGGCCAGTCGCCCATCGAGCCGCAGTAAACCACCGCGCTCATGCCGATATCGATCAGCTCGCGACCCTTGGCCACCAGTGCGTCGAAGTCGGGTTTACGCGCGGCGGTGCACGGGGTCATCAGTGCGGGAATGCAGCCAGTGAAGATGTTATCGCTCATTGTTGTAGCTCCTCGGGACATTCATTCAAGTCGAAAAAAACGGGGCAGGTCAGATGCCCCACGCGAAAGGGTCCTGCTCGTCGATCAGCAGGGTGGCGTCGGCGGTCATGTAGGCGCGGCCGGTAATGAAAGGGCGCACGCGTTCGCCATGCCATTCGAAGCGGCCTTCGAACTGGCTGCCGGTGATGCTCGCTTGCGTCCAGACCTGGCCTTCGGCGAGTTTGCCGTCAGCGGCCAGGCAGGCGAGTTTGGCGCTGGTGCCGGTGCCGCAGGGCGAGCGGTCGTAGGCTTTGCCCGGGCACATGACGAAGTTGCGGCTGTCGGCGTGGGCGTCGTCGGCAAACAGTTCGACGTGATCGATCAGTGCGCCGTCCTCGCCGTGAACGCCTTGGGCCTCAAGGGCCTTGAGCATCGCCCAGGTGTAATCGGTGAGGGCTTCGACGTTGCTCATCTGCAGGTCCTGGCCGTGTTCGGAAACCAGGAAAAACCAGTTGCCGCCCCAGGCGACGTCGCCGAACACCAGACCGTAGCCGGGCACGTCCACCGGCACCTGTTCGCGGTAGCGCCAGGCCGGGACGTTGCCCACGGTCACCGCGCCGTCCTCGTGCAGGGTGGCGCTGACCGGGCCGACCGGGGTGTCGATCTTGTGCACGCCCGGTTCGATCTGCCCCAGGTAATGCAGCGAGTTGACCAGGCCGATGGTGCCGTGGCCGCACATGCCGAGATAGCCGGCGTTGTTGAAGAAAATCACCCCGCAGGTGGCATCCGGCGACACCGGCGCGCAGTACAGCGCACCGACCAGCACGTCGTTGCCACGGGGCTCCAGCAGGCAGGCGCGGCGCCATTGATCGTGGCCCTCGCGCAAGGCATCGCGCTTCTCGGCCATGCTGTTGCCGGGCAGCTCGGGGAAGCCTTTCATCACCAGGCGCGTGGGTTCACCGCCAGTGTGGGAATCGATGATGTGCAGTCGTTTCATGGTTCGTCCCTTGAGTGAAGGTCAGGCGTGAGCAGGGCGCTGGCCCGTTGCCGAATGGGTGGAGGATTCAGCGGCTTCGCTTTCGTCGTCCTCGGTTTCCAGACGAATCAGGCGTGCCGGTACGCCGGTGGCCGCGCCCCAGTAGTAGATGGCCAGCGCGCAGACCGCGACGATCACCGTGTCGAACGGATGGCTGAGCACGCCGATGCCGCCGAAACTGCCGAGCTTGGAGAGGACGATGGTCACCGCGTAGAAGCCGATCAGCCACGCCGAAGAGCGCACTTGCTGGCCCAGATTCAGGTGCGCGGTCGGCACCATGCGCCCGCACAGCAGGTAGATGACAAACATCAGGATTTGCAGGCCGAGCAACCACGACACGGTGCCCCAGCCCGACCAGTAGACAATCAGCGCGGCGATGATGAACGACAGCGGCCCAAGCACGCTCATGCCCTTGACCCGGAACGGACGCGGCATGTCCGGCGCGTTACGGCGCAGTGCGGCCACCGTCACCGGGGCCACGGCGTAGCTCAATACCAGCGCGGCGGAGACCACGTTGATCAGCGCTTCCCACGACGGGAACGGCAGGGTCCAGAACACCGACAGGCCAAAGGTCAGCCACAGCGCCGGGCGCGGGATGCCGGATTTTTCGTCGATGCGGGTGAAAATCTTGAAGAACGTCCCGGTCTGCGCCCAGCCGTAGATCACCCGTGGCGTGGCGTTCATGTAGATGTTGCCGCAGCCGCTGGGCGAGATCACCGCATCGGCCACCACCAGATACGCCAGCCAGCCGACGCCCAGCGCCAAGGCGATGTCGCGATACGGCAGGGCCAGTTCCTTGGCGACGCCGGCCCAGCCATTGGCGAGCATTTCGGTCGGGATGCCGCCGAGGAAAGCGGTTTGCAGCAACACGTAGATCGCGGTGGACAGCAGCACCGACAGGATCAGCGCAATCGGGATCGTGCGTTGCGGGTTCTTCACTTCACTGGCCACGGAAATGATCGGCGTCAGGCCCAGATAAGCAAAGATCACCCCACCCGCCGAGACCGCCATTTCAATGCCGGACAGACCGAACGGCGCAAAGCCGTGCACTTCGAAATTGGCCGGTTTGAAGAAGGTGAACAGCACGCCAATCACCAGCAGCGGCACGATGAACTTGAATACGCTGACCAGATTGTTGGCCATGGCGAAGGTCTTCACGCTGCGGTAATTGAGCAGGAAAAACAGGCACAACAACCCGAACTGCACGAACCAGCCAAGCACGGTCGGGTCGCTGGAGCCGACCTTGGTCAACTCGGGAAACCACGCCGCCGCATATTGCCGCGAGGCGACTACTTCGATCGCCACCAGGCTGGAAAACGCGATCAGCGTGATGAAGCCCATCAGGTAACCGAGCAGCGGGCCGTGGGAGTAAACCGGGTAACGCACCACGCCACCGGCACGGGGCAGCGCGGCGCCCAATTCGCAGTAGACAATGCCCAGCAGCAACACGGCGAAACCACCGAGCAGCCAGGAAAAGATCCCTGCCGGGCCGGCGATGGCCGACACGTGACTGGCGGCGAACAACCAGCCCGAACCGAAGATCGCCCCCAGTCCGATGAACGTAAGGTCTATCAGTGAAAGTTGTTTCTTGAACTTGCCTTGGCCTGTCATAGCGTCGCCTTCTTGTTGGTTGTTGGAGGGGCGTGCAGTGGCGCTACAGTGAACTGATCAGGCGATGGGCGATTGATGTTTTTTGCCGGTGACGATGACGAAATCAGCACAGTGGCCAAGGGCAAAGGCCCGGCTCGACAGGCTGTCAGCCATGGGGCAATCTGCGTGCAAGTGATAAAACCGAGTGGGGAGTGAGAGGTATGCCGCAGAACGCGTTTGCGATCCTGAGCCAGCACAACGAAGCGAGCCGACCGCAATGCCTCGACGATCTGCTCGCCGGTATGGCGCTGCTGTTGCCGATGCTCGACGTGATTCCCAACGCGGCGATCTTCATCAAGGATCTGCAGGCGCGCTATGTCATGGCCAACCAGACGCTGGTGCAGCGCTGCGGTTTGAAAGACCTGCGACCGTTACTGGGCAAGACCAGCGCCGAGGTGTTTCCGGCGCAATTGGGCCCGGGCTATACCGAGCAGGATCGGCGGGTGCTTGAAGAAGGGTTTGTGCTGGAAGATCAACTGGAGCTGCATCTGTACGGCAGCCGTGAACCGGGCTGGTGCCTGACGCACAAGCGTCCGCTGTACAACCGGGATAATCGGATCATTGGCCTGGCGGGAATTTCCGTCGACTTGCAGACCGCCAGCGAAACCCATCCGGCGTATCAGCGGCTGGCGGCGGTGGACGAGTACATCCGGGCAAACTTCAATCAGCGCGTCAGCCTGAGCGAACTGACGCGCATCGCCGGAATTTCAGTGGCGCAACTGGAGCGCTACTGCAAGCGCGTGTTCCACCTGACGCCGCGGCAGATGATCCAGAAAGTCCGTCTTGAGCACGCGCATCGGCTGTTGCACGGCGAGTTGCCGATCACCGAAGTGGCGCTGCAGTGCGGCTATACCGACCACAGCGCGTTCACCCGGCAGTTCAAGGCTTCCACCGGATTTACCCCGCGCCAGTATCGCTTGGCGACAACGCCCTGAGGCTTGCGCGTCAGGCCTTGACCCAGCGCTGCCGGCTCCAGGCACTCAGCGAATCCACGCCCAGCACCAGAATCAGCATCGCCAGAATCACCGTGCTCGCCTGCGCTTCCTGAAACAGGCTGAGGCTGACATACAGCATCTGCCCCAAACCGCCGGCACCGACAAAGCCCAGCACGCTGGCCATGCGAATGTTGTTTTCCCAGCGATACAGGCAATACGCGAGCAATTGCGGGGCAAGGTTGGGCAGGGTGCCATAGCAGAAGGCGAGCACCGGGTTGCCGCCCTGCAAACGGATCGCTTCGGCCGGTTTCGGCGGGGTGTTTTCCAGCGCTTCGGCGAACAACCGGCCGAGCACGCCGGCGGTGTGCAGGGCCAGCGCCAGGGTGCCGGCGTTCGGGCCGAGGCCGGCGGCGAGCACCATCAGTGCCGCCCACACCAGTTCCGGAATCGCCCGCAGACCGTTGAGCAACAGGCGCGAAGCGCTTTGCAGCGGCCAGCCGAAACGTCCGGCGGCGGGCAGCGCGAGGAGGATGCCGAACACCGCCGCGAGCAGGGTGCCAAGGGCCGACATGGCGAGGGTTTCCAGCGCGCCCTTGAGGATCGCCTGCAAATGCGTGGCGCTCAGGTCCGGGCTGAGAAAGCGCTGCGCGTAGGCACCCATCTGCTTGAGGCTGGTGGCGCTGCCGAGTTCACCGAGATCGAGTTCGAGGTAACCGAACGAGGCGATGACCGCGACGCCAATCGCGACGATCAGCAACAGATTGATCAGGCGATTCATGTCAGCCTCCAGCGCAGCAGGCGGCTGAGTTGGTCGGCGCCGAGCACCAGAATCAAAAAGGTCAGCAACATGCTCGCCACTTCACCGCTGGCGAACATGCGCAATGACAGGTCGATCTGTTGGCCGAGGCCTCCGGCGCCGACAAATCCCATCACCACCGACGCACGAATCGCGCACTCCCAGCGATACACCGTGTACGACAGCAGCTCGGCCGCGACATTCGGCAGAATCCCGTAGGCGAACGCCGCGAGCCGCCCGCTGCCGGCCTGCATCAAGGCGTGCGCCGGGCGTTGGTCGGTGGATTCGAAAATCTCCGCGTAGACCTTGCCGAGCATGCCGCTGTAGGTGATGGCGATTGCCAGCACACCGGCCGCCGGGCCGAGGCCCACGGCACGCACAAACAGCAGCGCCCAGACAATCTCGGGCACGCTGCGCAAGAAGATCAGCAGCCCGCGCACCGGCCAGCGCAGCAAGCTTCCGACCCGACTGGGAATGCCGCCGCGGGACGCGGCGGACAACGACAGTGCGCGACTGGCAATCAGGCTCGCCGGTACCGCCAGCAGCAGTGCGAGGGCCATGCCGGCGGTGGCGATGGCCAGGGTTTGCAGGGTCGCCTTGAGCAGCAACTGGAGAAAATCGTGGTCATGCGCCGGTGGCCAGAATCCGGAGATGAAGCGGCCCATTTCGGTCTGGCTGTCGCTGTGCAGCAGCACGCCAAGGTCCAGTTCGCTGAGCTGGATGCCCGGCCACAGCAAGGCAAGTGCCAGCAGGGTCAGCAGTAATCGCGGCGCGGCGGCCGGGTCGCGTGAATCGGCCCTCAGCATCGCGGGATCTGCACAATCAGCGGCGCATTGGGCGTCGTCGGGCTTTGCAATTGCTCGTTGGCGTACAGCGTGTCGAGCATCTCGCGGCTGACCTGTTCGGCCGGGCTGTCAAACAGGATCTGGCCGTCGCGCAAACCGATGATGCGCGGAAAGTGCGCCAGCGCCAGTTCCACTGCATGCAGGCTCGCTACCAGCGTGACGTTATGCGTCCGCGCGTGCTGCGAGAGGATCGACAGGGTGTGCCCGGCCAGCACCGGGTCCATCGCCGACACCGGTTCGTCCGCCAGCAGAATCTCCGGTGCCTGATACAGCACCCGGGCAATGCCTACGCGCTGCAATTGGCCGCCGGACAATTGCTGGCAGTAAGCGAAGAGTTTGTCGCCCAGATCCAGTCGTGCCAGGGCCGCACGGGCGCCGGGAATATCCGTCGGGTGCAGCAGATTGAGCAGGCTCTTGCCTAAACTCCACTGGCCGAGTTTGCCGGCCAGCACCGCCGTTACCACGCGCTGGCGCGGCGGCAGCGGTGGGGCTTGATGCACCAGGCCGATGCGCGCACGCAGGCGTTGCCGTTGACGGGCCGAGAGATGCCAGGGACGTTCGCCCAGCACCTCGATTTCACCGCTGCTGGGGCGCAACGCGGTGGCCAGCAGGTTCAACAGACTCGACTTGCCAGCCCCGGAAGGACCGATGATCGCCACCTGCTCGCCGGCGCCAATCTGCAGGTCGATGCCGCGCAGCGCATCGACCCCGTTGGCGTGGTGCAGAGTGCCTTGTTTGAGGCTCAGGGTCATTTCAACAGATCGGCAGCGCGAGCAGCTTCCTCGATACCCTTGTAGTTTTCGGGCTTGGTGTCGATGAAGCGGCTGGCAGCCTGCAGATCAAGAATCTTCTTCTGCTCGGGGTTGGCCGGGTCGAGGTCGAGGAAGGCTTTCTTGATCTTCGCCGCCAGCGCCGGGTCTAGGGTGCCGCGCACGGTCCAGTTGTAATCGAAGTAGGCCGGGGTGGTGGCGAACACGTGGACCTTGCTGGTGTCGACCTTGCCCGCGTCCACCAGTTTCTGCCAGACGCTGGCGTTCAGCACTCCGGCATCGACCTTGCCGGCCTGAACCCAAGCCACGGTGGCATCGTGCGCGCCGGAATAGGCAACGCGGCTGAAATAGGCTTCAGGCTTGATGTTGTCGTTCTTCAGCATGAAGTAACGCGGCATCAGGCTGCCGGAGGTGGACGACACCGAGCCGAAGGCAAAGGTTTTGCCCTTGAGGTCGGCCAGGCTCTTGACGTTCGGGTCGGCGGTAATGAATTTGCTGGTGAACTGCGCATCCTGCTCGCGCTGCACCAGCGGGACCACCGGGGTGGTGGCGTCGGTCTTCAGGCGTGCCTGAACAAAAGTGAAACCGCCCAGCCAGGCCATGTCGAGGCGGTCGGTCGCCAGCGCTTCGACCACGGCCGGATAGTCGGCCACGGGAACGAACTGCACTTTCATGCCCAACTGCTGCTCCAGGTACGCACCGAGCGGCTCGAACTTGCGCAGCAATTCGGTCGGGGCTTCATCGGGAATCGCGCTGACCCGCAACACATCGGCGGCATGCGCCACCAGAGCAGAAAAAGACAGGGCCAGACCAGCAGTCAGTGCCAGGGTTCGTTTGAGCATGGAAATCTCCGTTTCATGAGCGTCGCATTCTAAGCGCCGCCGGGCGCGGTGTCGCGCGCGGGCGCTCAATCAGGTTAGACGAAACGGCGAGGTTATACGCAGCCGCGCTGTCAAAGGCCAGCAGCGGTGTCCGACGATGTTTTACCCCGGATTACGATCATGGGGTTTCCGGGAGTCTGGCGATCACCTTGATCTCGAACTGAAACCCGGCCAGCCAGGTCACGCCCACCGCAGTGATCGTCGGATACGGTGCGCTGCCCCAGAACTCCGGTACCACTTCCCAGATGGTTTCGAAGGTCGATTGTGGATCGATCATGAACACCGTGACGTCCACCGCGTCGGCGAAGCTGCAACCGGCGGCATCGAGGATCGCATTGAGGTTATTGAACGCCAGGCGCACCTGGTTCTGCAGATCCGGCTCGGGCGAACCATCTTCACGGCTGCCGACTTGCCCCGAGACGAACAGAAAACCGTTGGAACGAATCGCTGGCGAATAACGATGGCGCTCGTAAAGCGCATGGCGGGCTGGCGGGAAAACGACGTCGCGCTGGGTCATGGGTGTCTCCATCATTGTTTGGTGGTTGTTGATGGAGTGACTGTAGGGGCTTGCGCAGTGGCGATAAACGCGCAAGCTTGGCGTTCACTGTTTGCAGATTCCAAACAATCCGAGGGTGCAAAGTGGACCGTTTCGATGCAATGCAGGCGTTCGCCCGGGTGGTCGAGGCGGGCAGTTTTACCAAGGCCGCCGAGACCTTGCACATGAGCAAGACCACCGTGACCCAACTCGTGCAGCAACTGGAGGCACGGCTGCGGGTCAGGTTGCTCAATCGCACCACGCGCAAGGTCAACGTCACTGCCGATGGTGCAATCTATTACGAGCGAGTGATCAAGCTGTTGGCCGATATGGACGACGCCGAAACCAGTCTGTCCGGCGCCTCGGCATTGCCCAGAGGACGCTTGCGCGTAGATGTGCCGAGCCCGCTGGCGAGGCTGATTCTGGTGCCGGCATTGCCTGAGTTTCATGCGCGTTATCCGGACATTCAGATCGATATGGGTGTCAGCGACCGCATCGTCGATATCATCGATGAGAACGTCGATTGCGTGGTGCGCGGCGGCGAATTGCTTGATCAGTCACTGATGGCGCGGCGGGTGGCCGATCTTCAGCTCGGGGTTTTCGCCGCGCCGGATTATCTGGCCCGCGCTGGCACGCCGCAGCATCCACGCGAGCTGGAGGACTCGCATCATCGGGTGGTCGGTTTTCTCTGGGCGCGCACCGGCAAACCCGTGCCTTACGCCTTGCGCAATGGCAGCGAACACCTGCAGATCAAGGGCCGCCACGTGCTCGCCGTCGATGACGGCAACGCATACCTTGCGGCAGGTCTGGCCGGCATGGGCGTGCTGTGGTTACCCAGGTACATGTCGCACGCGCATCAGACTCGGGGTGAGTTGGTGCCGCTGTTCGAGGACTGGCAACTCGAGCCGATGCCGCTCTACGTGGCGTACCCGCCGAACCGGCATATCAGCCAAAAGCTAAGGGTATTTATCAATTGGATCGTGGAATTGATGGCGCACCATGGCAATGGCCCGGAACTTGCTGAGCCGCGCTCCGGGACTGTCAAATAACTAACGAATAACGCCAACCATGACAGTCGCTTGCTCTGGATGCACCGCTATTCACTCAAGGAGCGTCACCCGTCATGAATATGTATATCGATATTGTCGGTGCGTGCAATTTAAGCTGCCCTTCGTGCCCGATGGGCAACTCGGAAAACGTCAACTTCAAGAAAGCCATGCAAGTCGACATGTTCCGCAAGATCGTCGAGAAGGCCCGCAACGAAGGAGTCGAGACGATCTTTCTGTACAACTGGACCGAGCCGTTGATCCACCCGCGAATCGGTGAGTTTGTCGAGATCATCAATGCCGCCGGTTTGCAGAGCGGTATCAGTTCCAACTTGAACCTGGCCAAGAACATGGAAACCGCCATGCTGGCCAACCCGTGGTTCTTCCGTATTTCGTTGTCCGGGTTTTACCAGGAGACTTACCAGCAGGGGCACGTGGGCGGCGACATTGAAGTGGTCAAGGCCAACATGATCAAACTGCATGAACTCAAGCAGCAACATGGCTTGAGTACGCGCATCGAGGTTTACTACCACCGTTATCTGGACAACATGGAAGAAGAAGGGCTGATGCGCGAATTCAGCCAGAGTCTGGGTTTCGAGTTCTCCACCGGGTATTCAGTGATGATGCCGCTGGAGAAAACGCTGGCGCTGATCGAGCGCGACCCTTCGGTGACGGATACCGATCATGAAACCCTGAAAAGGCTGGCGCTGCCGCCCTTCGACGATCTGGTCAATCTGGTCCGTCAATATCCCAAGCAAGCGTGCTCGCTCAAGGATGACTGGCTGGTGCTCGACTGCAACGGCAATACCGTTTTGTGCTGTTCCGTTTTCAATCAGACCGAATACCAGGTCGGCAAGTATCTGGACATGCCTCTGGCGCAATTGACCGGCCTGAAGTCCACCCAGAAAAATTGCGTCGACATGTGCAATCGCTGCGCAAAAAACGGCTTGCACATCTACTCGACCCAATCCAATCGGGGGCCGCTGGAAAGTCACGCCGTCAACCGCATTATCGACTTCCAGCGGCGCACGATCATGGGGCTGCCGGTCGAAAGCGAAAAGCTTGGGCGAACCGGCGAAGTCAGTGCGGAGAACTTCGACGAAGCGCAATACCTGCATATGAACCAGGACGTCAAAAACGCGATTTCCACGGGCGCGTTCACCAGCGGTTATCAGCATTACGTGCTGTTCGGTCGTCTGGAAGGCCGGCTCGGTGCGGGTTATCTCACGGTCGTCTGACCGTGCGGATCAGGTCCCGCCAATTCAGTTGCCACAAGCGTGATTGACTCTTTGGCCCATCAAGCCAACTATCGGCGCATAACAACATGACCGATGGGCCAGACCTTGATCGAACGACGTCAATTCAGCGGAGGCATGAAGGGCAAAAACCTCCGCTATCTGAATGAGCAAGCCGCCGAGACCCGCATCACCCGCACCGGTTTCCTGTTGCTGGAACACTTTTCGCTGCCGGCCTTCACCCAGGCGCTGGACACGATCATCACCGCCAACCTGTTGCGCGCCGGACTGTTCAGCTCGCGCACGTTCGGACTGGGCGAGGGTGAAGTGATCAGCGATCTGGGGCTGGTGATTCGCCCGGATGCGCGGATTGACGCCGCCAGCCTTGCGGATCTGGACTTGCTGGTGGTGTGTGGCGGCTACCGCACCGAGCTGAAGGCCAGTGAAGAGTTGATCAGCCTGCTGCGCGCGGCGGCGGAGCGCGGGGTCAGTCTGGCCGGTTTGTGGAACGGTGCGTGGTTTCTCGGCCGCGCCGGGCTGCTCGATGGTTATCGTTGCGCGATCCACCCGGAACACCGTCCGGCACTCACGGAAATTGCCAAGGCCACCCAGGTCAGCAGTGAACCTTATGTGATCGATCGCGACCGGCTCACCGCGTCGAGCCCGTCCGGGGCTTTCCATATGGCGCTGGACTGGATCAAGAGTCTGCACGGCAAGGCGCTGGTCGAAGGCATCGAGGACATTCTGGCGTTCGAGGAATCGCGGTATCGGCGGATCAAACCGGATGAAAACCTCTGCGTCAGTGCACCGTTGCGCGAGGTGGTCAAGCTGATGGACGCCAACCTCGAAGAGCCGCTGGAGCTGGAGCAACTGGCGGTGTACGCCGGTCGCTCGCGGCGACAACTGGAGCGTTTGTTCAAGGAGCAACTGGGCACCACGCCGCAGCGCTATTATCTGGAACTGCGCATTACCGAAGCCCGGCGCCTGTTGCAGCACACCGAGCTGTCGCAGATGGAAGTGCTGGTGGCCTGCGGTTTCGTTTCGCCGAGCCATTTCAGCAAGTGCTACAGCGCATTTTTCGGTTATCGCCCGTCCAGGGAAAAACGCCTGGTCAAATAGACCGAGGCGTTTTCTGCCTTCGACCTCAGAGGTGATCGGCGTCTATCACCGCCTGAGCAAACGCCTGCGGATCTTCCTGCGGCAGGTTGTGGCCGATGCCGCCGTTGATCAGGCGGAACTGGTACTTGCCGGTGAAACGCTTGGCGTAATCCTCAGGCGCCGGGTGCGGCGCGCCGTTGGCATCGCCCTCGAGGGTGATGGTCGGCACGCTGATGGATGGGGCGCTGGCGAGTTTCTGCTCCAGCGCCGCGTATTGCGGTTCGCCCTGCACCAGGCCCAGACGCCAGCGGTAGTTGAACACGGTGATTTCGACGTGATCGGGGTTTTCCAGCGCTTTGGCGCTGCGGTCGAACGTGGCGTCATCGAAGGCCCATTTCGGTGAGGCGAGCTGCCAGATCAGCTTGGCGAAGTCGTGGGTGTTTTTACGGTAACCGTCCCGGCCACGGTCGGTGGCGAAGTAGAACTGATACCACCACTGCAATTCGGCCTTGGGCGGCAACGGATTTTGCCCGGCAGCCTGATTGCCGATCAGGTAGCCGCTGACTGACACCAATGCCTTGACTCGCTCCGGCCACAGCGCCGAGACGATATCTGCCGAGCGCGCGCCCCAGTCGTAGCCACCGAGCACCGCTTGCTTGATGTTCAGGGCATCCATGAAGTCGATCACGTCGCTGGCCAGCGCTGCAGGCTGGCTGTTGCGCAGTGTCTGATCGGAGAGGAAATGCGTGTCGCCATAACCCCGCGCATACGGCATCAGCACCCGATACCCCTTGGCGGCGAGCAACGGCGCGACCTCGTCATAACTATGAATGTCGTACGGCCAGCCGTGCAGCAGAATCACCACCGGCCCCTGCGCCGGGCCGGTTTCGGCGTAGGCCACATCCAGCAGCCCGGCCTTCACATGCTTGAGCGGGCCGAACGGCGAGGGCGCGGAATAGCTGACGTTGTGGTCGCCGGTTGCCGGCTGCGCGGCGGCGGCCGTTGGCATTTGCGTCGCCGCCAGCGCGCCGAACAGCGCCACGGCGAGGATGTTCGTGCGGCTGAATGCTGCGTTTTTCATGCTGAAGACTCCTTGGCAATCCTGTCGAGGGGCAGGTGCGGGCTGAGCCCGGCAAACCTTGCAGGCATTTGAACGCCGGCACGTATCTGGCCTATGTCGAAAAAGCGCGGTGATTCAAGTTCATGTATCGCCGGGGCATCTGTACACACTGTGATACACAGCCGGTGTGCTTTGTATGGCCGTGTATCCAGCTCTGCACGTGATACACGGCGAGACCAAACGCGGGTTTTTCGACACATCGCCGCTACACCCGGCAGTCACAGTGCAGGCCTTCACACCATGACTGTCGAGAGGGCATTTGCATGCAACGCACACTGATTCTGGCCACTGTGGCCGCACTGGTTTCATTCACCTGCCTGGCGCAGGCGGCAGACGCTCAGGCCATGAGCTGGCAGCAGGGCTTGAGCCGTACCGACCTGATTCGTCAGGACCTGGGCGCCGCGGATCGCGAGGTGATACAGGCACGTATCGATTTCGAACCGGGTGTCACCGCGCCGCGGCATGCGCATCCGGGTGTCGAAGTGGCGCACGTGCTCAGCGGCACGCTCGAGTATCAACTGGAGGGGCGGCCGGCGGTCACGCTAAAGGCCGGTGACTCGCTGTTCATCCCGGCAGGCGTGGCCCATGTGGCGAAGAACGTCGGCCAGGACCAAGGCGTGGAACTGGCGACCTATGTGGTGAAAAAGGGCCAGCCGCTGCTGCAGCTGAAACCGTGATCGGGCTTATCTGGCGCGCAGCAACTTGCGGTAATCCACTGGCGAAATCCCGCGGGCCTGACGGAAGGAATGGCTGAAAGAACTGGCCTGCGAGTAACCCAGCATCAGGGCGATGTTCATGATGCTGGTCTCGGTGCGGCGCAGGTAATGGTCGGCCAGTTCCATGCGCATGGTTTCCAGCACCTGATTGAAGTTTTCCCCTTCGGCCGCCAGTTTGCGCTGCAAGGTGCGCGGCGAAATCGCCAACTGCCGGGCCAGACTTTTCAAGCTGAAATCGCCGGTCGGCAATTGCTCGGTGAGCAGCGCGCGCAATCGATCTGTGACCGAAAACGCCGGATACGACAGGCACAACTGCCAGTCGGCCTCCAGCAGCATGCTGCGATGCATGCGCGGGTCGGCGCCCTGGATCCGCGTTGAGAGCGTCGACTCGGCAAACACCAGCGCATTGCAACCGGCCTCGAACTGCACCGGACAACCAAAGAAGTGTTCATACAGCGCCGGTTCGCCTACCGCCGAATGCATCATCCGCACTTCCAGCATCGGCTGATTACTCGCGATCAACCAGCGGCCGAACGCTGCCCAGCCGACCATCAGCGCTTCCTGATGCAGGGCGCAGTAAGGCTCCAGCTCGCTGATGCGTTGATCTTCGAGGGTCACGCGGCCGTCGCCGATGACGATCCGGGTCTGACTGGACGGACTGTCGTAAACGATCTTGCCGAAACGCAGAATCATGTTCAGCGACTCGCCCAGTGTCGCGCTGGTCATCAGCACATAACCCAGCACGCCATAGGTGCCCGGGCGCACGGCGGCGCCGACCAACAGGCCGAAATGCGGCAGGTTGCTGCTGAGCGCCGCCAGTTCCAGCAAGGCACGCAGTTGGCGCATGGGAATGCGCACGATCGAGTCGGACAACTGCTCGCGTGAGAGTCCGGTCTGCTGCAACAGCCAGTCGCCATCGCAGCCGTATTGTTCGGCGACATCAAGGACGTGGTTAACGAAGGCAGCGCTGGAAGTGGCGGGTCGCATGGGGGGAGGGGAAGTCCGGTAATCCGGTGATCTTGCTTTTCCGAAAGGTGAAGAAAGCGACGTCGCCAAGGCGCGCGGCGTCAATAGACCCTACATGCGCCCGATCACCGGAATACCGGTGCCAGTGACGGCCGACGCTTGTTCCGAGATCAGAAACAGAATGACCGCCGCCAGTTGTGCGGGCGTCACCCAGCGCTGGTGCTCGGCGTCGGGCATGGCTTCACGGTTTTGCGGGGTGTCGAGCACGCTCGGTAACACGGCATTGACCGTGATGCTCATGTCCTTGAGTTCTTCGGCGAGGCTTTCGGTCAGGCGCAAAACGCTGGATTTCGACGCGGCGTAAGCGCCCATGCCCAGCCCGGCCTTCGCCGCCATGCTCGATCCGATATTGACGATGCGTCCCGCCGAGGATTGCAGCAGCAATGGCAGCAAGGCTTTGCTGGCGTTCAATGCGGTTCGAAGGTTCAGCGAGTAGAGCCGATCCCAGGCCTCTATCGCACTGCCCAGCAACGGCTCCCACGCATAGCCGCCGGCGCCGTTGACCAGGGCGTCGAGGCGTCCGAAATAGCGGTTGATCTGGTGAGCGACTGCCTGGCAATCGGCAAGGGAGGTCAGATCGATGCCGGACAGGACCAGTCGATTGTGGGAACTGGGCATCGCCATCGTCGCCTGATCGATCAGCACCAGATCCGCGCCCTGGGCTGCGGCCATGTCCGCCAGGGTCTCGCCGAGATTCCCCAGGGCGCCGGTAATCGCCACAACGCGCCGTGAGAGTGACTGAGTCATCAAGAGTCCTTTCCTTTTTAAGGGCGCATACTCTAATGATATCGGTGGCCCGTGGCATGCTTTTGGATGTCAACTTGTTGTGCAAAAGTGCCAAAATTTTATGCTTGGCAACACATCACGAAAGGGTCGTGAAACAGGCGTCAGAAAGTTGGCTTCTGACGGTGGGCGCCAAGCGGATTCTGAAAGCCTGGCGATGGTTTGGTCTGGCATTCTTGTCGCTGTTTCGCCAAGCGCTAAGCCTGTCCTGAAGTCTTTAGCACGCTTTTTCCGGACGACGCAGCGCAAATCGGAAGTATGTCTTTTTTGCGCGACATAATCTGTTGCTGCAGCAAGCCAGTGGTGCTTGTATCCTTGCGCGCGACAAGGACACGCGGCTGCAGTCATCGAGTCGGTCGACCCGCCGCAGGAACGGAAACCGGACTTTCCCAAAGGTAGTAATGTGAAGCGTGATACCCGCCTGGTTGTGCTTTTGTTGTTGGTGATCGGTTGTTCCCTCGGGTCACTGACGGTGTGGAAAGTGCTGGCCTCTCGAGAGCGCGCACTGGAGGAGGTAAACGTTCATGGCCTGAACCTGACCCAGGCGCTGGCGACTTATTCCGAAGGGATCGTTCGCCAGAGTTCGTTGCTGCTGCTCGGGATCGTCGAACGTCTGGAAACCGAAGGCAGTGGCCCCGCGCAGATCCAGCGTCTGAGCGCACTGGTCAATCGCCAGGAACCGCTGATGCCGCAGCTCAGCGGCATCACCATCTACGACAATCAGGGCCGTTGGCTGATGTCCTCCAACCGACCGATTCCGGCCGGGGCCAACAGCAGTGATCGTGTTTATTTCATACATCATCGTGACGACCCGAGCCGCGAGACCTTTATCGGTCCGCCGATCCAGAGTCGCTCCAATCAGGAGTGGGTGATCACCGTCAGCCGCCGTTTCAATGATGCGCACGGCGAGTTTGCCGGGGTGGTGGCGGTGACCCTGGGTATCGAAAACTTCCTGCGCCTGTTCGGCAAGATCGACGTCGGGCAGGACGGGGCCATCGGCTTGTCCTACACCGACGGTACGTTGCTGGTGCGCTATCCCTTCCGCGAGCAGGACATGGGCCGCAATTTTTCCAAGTCGCCCATCTATGAGAAGTATCTGGTCGATCGATCGGTCGGCACCGCGTCATTTACTTCCAGCCTCGATGGCGTCGAGCGGCTCTATGCCTTCCGCAAGAGCGACCGGCTGCCGCTGATCACCACCGTCGCCCTCGGCAAACGCGAAGCCCTTGCTGCGTGGCGCATGGAGGCCTGGCTGTCGGCAGTGGTGGTCGCGGGGTTGCTGGGGCTTACCGGGCTCATCGGCTGGTTTCTGATTCTCGATATTCGCAGGCGTACCAGGGCTGAAGATCAATTGCGCGGGACGCAGCAGCAGTTGCTTTCCTCCAATCGTCAGCTTGAGTTACTGGCGATGAAGGACGCCCTGACCGGCCTGGCCAACCGGCGCTGCTTCGATGAAAGCCTCGCCATGGAAGCCCGGCGCGCACAACGTGACGGCACGACGCTGGCGTTGCTGATGATCGATATCGATTACTTCAAGCTGTTCAACGACTCGTTCGGGCATGTCGCCGGCGATGCCTGCCTGCAGAAGGTCGGCACAATCCTCGAAGGTTGTGTGCGGCGCCCGTCGGATCTGGTGGCGCGTTACGGCGGCGAGGAGCTGAGCGTGATCATGCCGGCCACCGACAGTGACGGTGCTGCAGTGGTCGCGCAGTTGATCCTCGAACGCTTGGAGCAAGCGAACATCGCACACCCGTCCAGCCCATTCGGCCGGCTGAGTGTGAGTATCGGCATCGCTACGGCCTCGGGGGCCCAACTGCAATCCTTGCAAGGGTTGATCGAGGTCGCCGATCAGGCGCTGTATAACGCCAAGACGCTGGGGCGTAACCGGTTTGTGAAGTGATTGGTGGGCATTAATCCGATAGATCGCCGTCGGGCTGACTTTCACGCCGGGCGGCGAACCCGCTGGGTGTCTCTTGATGGCGGACACCCAAACTGGCGACTGAATTGCGACGGGCTTTCGTAGCCCACTCGATAGCAGGCACTCGCCCCATCCAGCCCTTCGCCGAGCTCGCAGCCCGCGCTATCTCGGATGATTTGCGCCAGAAAACGGACAAGATCCGCGTCACGGTGGTGTGCCCGGGCGTCGTCGAGTCATTTATCGAGGCCGCAACGAAAACCATCTGTCGCGCCGTCAGTCGCCGCCGCTGAACACTCCAGAACCGCAGCCCTCTACCGACTTACAAGTCCGGGGGTAATGACCATGAGCGACATTCGCAAAGAGCAGGCGTTGGCCGCCTGGCGAAAATTACTGGAAGAGCCAGAGATCCGTATGGACGCCGAGGATCAATACGACGAGTTGCTGAAAATGGCCGACACCATGGAGCAGGAAGGGCTGATTACAGCAACAGAATGGCGCCAGTTGGTGCGCAAGGCCGGCGCGAGGTTCGCCCAGGCCACCGAGGGGCTTTCGGGCGGAACCTGAGAATTTGGCGGGGCAGGGCGCAGAGCGACGGTGCCGCATTGACAGCGGCAACTGTTGTTAATAGGAATCTGTATTAATTGCGAATAATTTTGTATAGCATGCGCGGGAGTTTTTTGGCGGATTCACCCCCTGCATTGGCCTATTCGTAAAGGTTTCCCTCTCCATGCGTCGAACCCTGCTTTCCATTTGTGTGCTGCAAGCATTGTCGCCTGCCTCATGGGCTGATCAAACGGGGGCATCACCCTCAACGCTGGAGCTGGACGCTACCGATGTCATCGGTACGGCGAATTACGAAAGGGCGGACGGCCCGGTGCAGGGTTATCGCGCGACGCGCTCGGCCAGCGCCACGCGTACCGACACCTCGATCCATGAAACTGCGCAATCGATCAGTGTCGTCTCGAAGGATGCGGTCGAAGATCTGGGCGCCACCCGATTGCAGGACGCGCTGGACTACGCCGGCGGCGTGGGGCGGGCGAACAACTTTGGTGGTCAGGGTCTGACCACGTTTACCGTGCGTGGCTTCACCACCGGCGAGTTCTATCGCAACGGTTTCCCGATCAACCGCGGCTATCCGAACATGCCGGATGCCAACACAATCGAACGCCTCGAAGTGCTGCGCGGCCCGGCCACCATGCTCTACGGTCGAGGTGATCCTGGCGGCACCTTCAACGTGGTGTCCAAGCAGCCGTTGCCTGAAAGCAGCGTCACCCTGGGCAGCCAACTCAACGATCAGGGCATGAAACGCGGCACGCTTGACGCTTCCGGCCCGCTCGACGAAGAAGGGCGTCTGGCCTATCGCTTGAACGTTGTGGGCGAGGGCGGCGATACTTTCCGCGATCATGTCGAAACCGAGCGCTACGGCATCGCACCGGTGCTCACCTGGCAGGCAACCGACGCGACCAAGCTGATTTTCGAAGGCGATTTCATGCGCAACAACGCGCCTCTGGATCGCGGCCTTACCCGTTACGCAAAACAGACGGGAACCGCTTCGCGCGACAGTTTTTTCGGCGAAAAAGACGCTGGCAAACTGCATAACGACAACAACATGGCGCAACTGCGTTTCGAGCACATGCTCAATGACGACTGGACCCTGGGCGGCGGTTTCCAGTGGCTCGACGGTTCGCTCAAGGGCAACGCAATCGAGGCCAATGGCATTGCCGATGACGGCCGCACTTTGGGGCGCAATTTCAACTATCGCAAGCTGGAGTGGACCGACAAGGATACCCAGCTCAACCTGACCGGGCATTTCGATACCGCGGGTTTGCAGCACACATTGCTCACCGGCATCGAGTACGAGGATTACGACTACAAGTCGATCATCCAGCGCTCCAGCGGCGCCGTCGGTGCGTACCCGATCGACATCTTCGACCCGGTCTACGGCCAGCCGCGCCCGGCGCTCACCCGCACGCCGACGCACGACAAGGAAAACCTCAAGACGTATGCCGCGTTCGTGCAGGATCAGGTGGCGTTGACCGATAAACTCAAGGTGTTGGCCGGGGCGCGTTTCGAGCGCTTCGAACATGACTACGAAACTTACGTGCCCGGTGGCAAGAGCTGGCAGGCCAGTGACAACGCGGTGACTCCGCGCATCGGCGTGACCTATGACCTGACCGAGACATTGGCGATCTATGCCGACACGGCGCGCTCTTTCAAGCCGAACACCGGCGCCAGTCGCCAGGGCGGAGGGTTCGAGCCAGAGAAGGGCAAGTCCTATGAAATGGGACTCAAGTGGGAAGCGCTGGATCAGCAGTTGAGCGTCGACGCGGCGATCTATCAGATCGAAAAACGTAACGTGCTGACCACCGACCCGGTTGACTCGACCTTCAGCGTTGCGGCCGGCGAGGTGCGCAGCCGTGGATTCGACGTCAACGTGGCCGGCAACCTGACGCCCGAATGGCGGGTGATGGGTGGCTACGCCTATGTCGATGCCGAGGTGACCAAGGACAACGTACTGCGCTCTGGCACGCGGCTGATGAACATCCCGAAGAACAGCTTCAGCCTGCTGAACATGTATGAGTTCCAGGACGGCACCTTCAAGGGACTGGGCCTGGGCACTGGCCTCAAGTACGTCGACGAGCGCGCCGGCCAAACCGCCAACACCGCGTTTTCGATGGGCAGCTATACCGTTGTCGACTTGCTCAGCTTCTACAAGATCAATGACAAGGTGCGGCTCAATCTCGACGTGAAAAACCTCTTTGACCGTGATTATGAAGAGGGCGCATTCGGCAACGTCTATGCCTACCCGGGGGCGCCGCGAACCGTGCAGGTCGGCGTTTCCTACACCTTGTAGCAGGGTGGAGCAAAATTCTCACAGGCCACAAATGAAACAGCCCTGAATATTCAGGGCTGTTTCTTGATTATCCGATAACGCTTGAAACGTTCTTGCTGTAGCCGCTGCCGGCCTCCGTCAGATTCGCGTAAAAGATACAGCCGATCAGTCTCGCGAACAGGCCTAACGTATCCGCCAGATCCGGGTCGTCGAAAATCACCGCCCTGGAGTCCAACGCACACAGCGCGCCCCAAAGTTGTCCGTCAGGAAGGAAAATGGGCGCGCCTGCGTAGCTTTCAATCAAATATTGCTTCACCACGGGGCGTGTGGAAAATCTGCCGTCGCGACTTATCTGCGGCACGAAAAGCACCTGAGGGTCTCTGCGAAACTCACTGCACAGCGTGGTTTCCAATTCCAGCGTGTCGCCGGAGTTGATCCCAAGCTCGATCGGATCGTAGGCGGAACAGACGATCCAGTCCGTTTCGGTGAATTTCGCGATCGCCGCGAACCGCGTCCCGGTCATGCGTGTAACAAGCTGCAGAATATTGGTTGTAGCTTCAATTTCAGCGATAGAGGAACGTTCCTCTGCGCTTAGCAACGCTCTGTCAATGGTGTCACTGAGGGGCATGCATTGTTCTCCGGTCATGATTTTTTAAGTTGGCGACTGCTAAACGCTTTTGAAACTGCCCATTTTGATACTAAACAAAATGGATTCGTTCACATCAAAGGTTTCTGATGGCTGCAATAGCGAAGCGTCATTGGCGTGCGGCTTGAGGCGCCGTTATCGGCGGCGTAGCCTTGATCTCATAAATGTTGGATGTCGCATTGAATGAAAGGTGAAGAAAGTGGAAGGTGTAGTGTTGAGCGAAAAGATGCAACGTGAAGCTGATCGGCTCCTGGCGCAGATTGTCCGGGCAGACTCGATGATCATCGCCGTGAAGGCGGGGGCTCGTGCGGATGGCTTCGTGCTTGGGCTGGAAACCAGCGAGGTTCTGCGTGCCGGCGATGCTGAAAGGCTGTACGTCATTTTTGAAGCGGCTTTGGTCGAGCGGCTGAAAACGCTTTCTCGCAGTTGAGCTGCAGAACATTTATCCGCTTGAACTAACGATTGACCGGTAAGTCAGGGTAGTTATCTGCCACTCTGATTTTGAGGTTATTAATGCGCAATTACACCATCGAGTACCTGTTCAACGGCGAGTCCCGTACGCATCAACTCGCGTTGCAGCAGTCGAAGCTCTCCATTCACGACGCTGCCATGCATCTGCTGGAACTGCATTTTGGGGATGCTGAGAACAGTCTGATCATGCCAACAGCTGACTCGACTGCTGAAGAGATACTGGAGCAGGCCAGTCTGGTGGGTATTAAGCAAATCGACGTGAAGGATGCAGGCGCTGACTGATTTCTTCTTCGCTCGCCCCCGGCCCCTGCGCGATGCCCAACCCTGCATTGACGATACTCACGTAGACACTCAGGCGAGTTGACACGCAGTCGTTCGGAAATCGGGACATCAGCATCCTTGAACCCCCAGTTGGTTCCAGTGGACAGGAGGGTATAACTGAGGCAGGCGGCGAAGGCGTCCCAGGCCATGGCCGCGCTGTTGAAGGAGATCGCTATTGGTTTGATTGCTACGAAAAAGCGAGTTTGCCTGTGAGTGGCGGCTAATGGCCGATCTGTGGCGTTCGTGGAGGGCAGAAAACGGCCAAAAGCAGTCATTGCGACGATGCCGTACGATACACGCCTGCCGTTAGATCATTAGGGCTTACCCATGCAATTTCATGGTTTCGAATTCGGGCATATTGAGGTTGAGATTCAAAACCGTGCGTATGACCTTCATAACTTCTACCACGCCAGCACCATTAATTACGACATCATGGATAGGTCGGCTGTACTCATCTTTACTCGACGGACTGAAGCCTGGGTGCCGACCGAAGAAGCACACAAGATTACTATCAGCTTCCATGAGGTCGATTACTTTTCATCAAGTGGGCGGAATGATTACCCAATCGATGGCGACGATAGTGTTATTCATTCGATCGGAGCCGTGGAGTCCAACGCAGAGACACAGGCCTTTTACCTGACAGATCACATCCAACCAGATCATCATCTTGTCATGTGCTTCGAGTCTGGTCTTACATTACGAATACAGGCCGCTGAAGCACGATGCAAAATCGATTTTTAAAAGGCAAAAATTTAGAAAAGGGGACAGAAAAGGGGACGGATTTATTTTCCAGAATGGGAAGTTCAGCTCGATCACCCGCTCTTGGGTCACGCTCTACCCATTTCCTCATACGAAGCATCGACGAACATGATGTGTTCATCGCAAGCCGCTTCAGTTACATCCCGGATTATTTCAGCAAGAGTATCAACATCCAACCCCTGAGCTTCGATGCAGGCCAGGCGTCCGGGTGACCAATCTATGACAGAGCACTGTGGATACTTCCCTAGCAGTGCGGACAGGGCCTTCTGAGGCGGCTCTTTGCAGGTGTACATGAAATCAAAGTACGGGGCGCTGGTGTCCTGAAGCGAGTACACCAGAGCCCAAGCATTTGATGGACCGGAAAAGTACATCGTGACGTAACGATGTGCCCATTCTGGCCCGCCATGTTTGATGAGGCGAAGTACTTCGACGATTGAATGACAATCGGGGATTCGGATCATGCGATCAGGGTCAAACGTTCGGCCAGGCACAGGTTGGGCTGCTACTTTACTGAGCAGAAATGCAGTCATTCTTGCTTTCTTATTCATCGTATTGTCTCGAGTTCGAATGTCCGCTTTTGGCCGAAAGCCGTCGGTCGCGAACGGCAGCAATCGGCCACAAGCTGACATTCTCACAGTATCTTGATAGACATCCTTGAGGCCTGAGAGGCTCTTTGAAATTGGGGACGACTCAATGCAACTCCACTCTAGGGCCGCGCTGTACTAGTCCTCTTAACTACCTGCCCAGAAGTCTGCTTGAGGTAAGGACTAAATAGTATTGCTGCCCTCAACGAATGTGCCGCCGACATGCAACTGCTCAAGTATTTTGAGAGCCAAGAGGCCATAGACTACTTCAGGCTTGGTGTCATTTCGGGCGTACCGGATGCGGGTAACGACATGTGAGGTGCCAAAGCGTCGATTCGCCTCCGATGTTCCTTCGAGTACGCTGGCAACGATAACAGCCTCAACTAATGGTTCGTGATTACATGCCCCCTGCGGCGGGAGACACTCACAGATCGGCTCATGCTGCTCACCAACTCCTAGGCGCAGTTGCAGGAGATTATGCCGAGGCTCAGTAATACGTGAAGCGGCAAGGTACTCTCCGTGGCGGACGAAATGCATGTGATGTGGCTCTGCTGTTTGGTTAAAGGGTGCACTCTTCGCGTCAGGAACTGCGTCCGCCCCCATTCATTGTTTGAGCGTCCCGAAGGAAAAGCGAGCACGAGAGGGCGGTCGCGTAAGTTGCCCGGCTTCTGTGCGGTACGCCCGTCGCGGTGTTCGCCACTGCGACGTGGGCGAATCATGTTTCGTCGCGGACCTGCATCAGCGCGAACCCCAGCAGATTCAGGCCTTGCCACAGGTTGGGGTTATTCGCGTTTACGTGATCCTGGGCGAGTCCGATGCCCCAGATGCTGTCAACCGGGCTAGCCTCAACGATGATGCGAGAACCAGTACCCTTGAGGAATGCGTTCAACTCCGGGTTTTGCGAGAACTTGGCCTGGTTGGCCCGGACGACAATTGCATACCTGTGTTGCAACCAATCGTGTTCGTTGAATCCACGCACGTTGCGGCCAAGCGCCTTGGCCGCGTTGGGCGTAGGCGCCGTTAGCACTTGAGCGCGAATGTCCTGATCGCCGAACAAGGCTGCTTTCTCTGCCATCATGAAATGTTCGGCAGTCGCGTAGCGTTGCCCGTCGACAACAAATTCGGCTTCGAACCACTGGCTGAAGCACGAAGCGCTGACTCCGTGCCTGCTTCGCTGGTGTCCCCAGAAAAAGACATAGTTCAGCTCCTCTCCAGCGTTGAAGCGGGAGCGGAGGTCTTCCAGATATTTGGAGTCGTGCAATTGGACTTCCTTCATGCTTTGTCAAAACCAAACAATGAACGCAGCCAGCCTGCCGACTTCCGTTCATAGAAGGGTGTGGTTTGCTTGAGCAAGTAATCGCTAAGGCCTGAATCTGCGTCATGAACGCGGTACAGGTCAACGGGTTCGCCATCCGGAGCCAAGTCCGCGGCAACGCTGCCCGCTTCGCGCATGACCTGTTCAAAATCGCCGTCCGCTTCGATCCCGATGATCAGATGAGGCTTTTGGTCAGACGAAGCGTCATGCATCAATGCCAGAAACGCGCGCTTCACATTGCGATGTCTGGCGAGTAGTTGCTTGAGCGAATTGACCATCTTCGAGGGATATTGCGACGGCTGTCCGAGCAGTACCTGAGTGTCCTTTTCGACCGTGCGCTGCACCGGTCCCTGGCCGATCTCATCGGAGAGCAGGTAGCGCACTTCCTCGGGGAAAAACTCTTTCCCGTAGGGAGACTTCGGATTGAGGAAAAGAGGAGTGCCCAGCGTGATTTCAAACAGCGATCTGGCCGGGATCTCTATATAGGACTCCTCGCTGTTTATGGATCTTCGTAGTGTATGCAACGAAGTGAAAAACGGGATGACCGCGGAGCCGTCGGGCTTTTGCCAGTGCGCAATGCTGATGTTGCTGCCTGCCTCAAGGTTGACTTGCCCTTCGCCAGTGCCGGCGGTGCCGAGGACGTAGATTTCCGAATTCAGCAGCGTCTTGAAAAAACCAGGTCGGTGGGCGTGTTCATCCGCCGCCAGTCTGAGTGACTTTTCGAGGGTGTTTTCTTGCTGGGTATCCATGATGTCCATCGGCCGTTCCATCAATGCAGGCAAAAAATGGGTGACAAAGAACGCGCAGTTTTTCACGCTGCTGTGAAAACAGGAAGAACTGAAGCCTGATAAATCTGCCGCATCAGGAAGGCAACACCGCGTGATGACGCCGAGCCGCGTGGAAAGAATGCTCTACCTCGCATTCAGTTCATATGCGCACCGTAGAAGTGGTTGAGCAGTATCAACTCAATCACAGCTACAAAAACGCACAGCACGAGAAAGCCAGGACTGAAGACGCGCTTGCGGCCGGATGAGCTTATATCCATCCAGTTAGCGCCGGAATCGCCGGAAGTCAGCAGCAGGAACATTACCCAGGCACAAGCCCAAACTTTGCCCCAGAAACCAGCATTTCTGAAAGATGTCATCCGTGTTTTTCCGTATGCCGCTTGATTCGGCAGATCTTTATTTGCTGGTTAAGCCAAGCGGAAGGGCATTTACGCCTTCCAGAGAACGCTTCTGTGCCAAACGAGACGGCCGATTGATTTCCTCAACCCCCAGAAACGACAAAGCCCTGAATAATCAGGGCTTTGTCGTATCAAATATGGCGGAGGCGATGGGATTCGAACTCATGGACCTGTTACAGTCGACGGTTTTCAAGACCGCTATGGGAAGCCGCTGAATACGCGGCCTCAGCCGCTTTTTCGTTCCAATACTTCTGTTTTGCAGCACCTCTACAGACCGCATTCTACAAGGGGCGACTTTCGGGTTATGGAACTCTTTTTCGGCCTATTTTGAGGGTTTCGCGATGGCACCAACGCGACGGTAAACCCGTTCGGTAATGTCGCCTTTCGTGTGCCCGAGCAGCAGGCTGGCGTCACCCACATCACTGATCTCCGATGCCGCCTTCGGTCGAATGTCCCGGAACTGGAATTCACCGATCCTCTTTGCCAGCAGCTCGTCTCCCTGCTCAAGAGCTTCCAGCTTTGCCTTCTCCCGCGCGGCATCCCATCGCTTCCTCAGCATCGTCGCCGTCATCCGTTTACCGCTCCGGTTGATGATCAGGTAGCTCGAAACGTGCGCAGCGTTCCGCTCTGTGATCGCAGCGATCAGAATGCCCAGGCTGTTCGCCTCTCCGGCGGTCGTCATCTGAATGCGCAGCTTCTTGTGCGTCTTGTTCTGCTGAACAGTCAGATATCCGCCTTCAACATCATCCTTCCTCATAACCAGCACGTCTGCCGGCCTTTGCCCGGTCAGATAGGCCAGGTCCATCGCTTCCTTAAGCTCCTGAGCTGCCTTCTTGTATACCGCCTCCCAAACGACATCATTGGCGTAGTAGTCCCTCGGCGTTTCCTTGTTCTTGCGCACCCCCTGGCAGGGGTTTTCCTTTGTTGTCAGGCCCCACTCCCGGGCAATGTTGAAAATATGGGAGAGGGTAGCGATCTCGCGGTTGGCCCGGACCTTTGCCGATCGCGCGTCTCGGTAGCCAGCAATCGTTGCTGGCGTGATCGAGTCGATTGGGGCGCTATCGAACATCGGCCGAAGCTGCTTGATCTCCGCCAGGTTGTCCTTCTGCGTGCGCGGTGCTTTCTTCGGCACCACATCGCGAATGTACCGATCGAAGATTCCCTTCATGGTGCGCAGGTCGAGCGGTTTTTCCTTGGCTTCGAGTTCGGCCCACTTCAGTCTGGCCTTATCGAGATCCTTGCCCAGGGGGATGTCATTGCCGAGCAGGTCGCGGTAGTAATATGCGGTCCACGTACTACCGTTTTTGCGCTTTCGGGATCGCTTGTACATTCGAGGGGGCAGGTGCTGGTGCTCGGTCTTGCGGGGGCGCATATCAATTCACTCGCGAATAATCAGGTGTCCATACCGGTGCGGCCGGCGGCGGGTTCGGATCGGCGATGGTGGGGCTGATCATGCCCAGCTTCATGCGGGCGTACATCCGCCCCACCAGCGGGCGCTTACCGCGACTTTCGACAAACACCCACTGGCGATCAATCAGCCAGCGGCGCTGGTATGCGCGGGCCTTGTAGCCGGTGAGTTCGGCCAGCTCCTCGTCAGAGAGGATTTCGGTTTCCATGAGGTATTGCTCCATGCCGCGCGTGGCGGCAGAAGGTGGTGGGTATTGAGTGGTCGCACCTGGTCTACAGTTGGTGGACGCGCTACTTGACGTGGAGAAAATGGATGTTCAGCAGGTATCCCGAACAGAAGCAGAGCCGAAGGGTGATGGGAGCTCTTGGTGCTGCATTCCTAGCGTTGGGCTTGTTTCTGATTGCCATCGACGGAGTGGGTGGCGTTCTTTTCACCGTTATAGGGAGCGGTCTATTGCTGTTGGTGTTTCTTGCGAATGAAAAAACGTATGCGAGAGCAATGCGTGTTCTAGGCTGGTTCGACGGACTTTCGTGAGTCGATTTCCTCCCGCTCTACACCTGCAAGCTGTTGAGTTGGGGGAGGGGTTACATCGAAAACAGGCCAGGCGGCGATTCGGGGAACCAGAACCCCGAGATCCGCCAGACCCTGCAGCGCGATCGCGCATTCATCGCCAAAGGCAAACATTGCACTACCAGCACCGGAGCGGCCCTTCTTGTGGCTGTTTTCATGGCCAGGCACGAAGGCAATTCGTCCTTTGATCAGTAGGGTCGCTGAAGCACTTGCCATCGCTTCCTGAAACCACTCGGCATCCGTACGGCTGAACACCAGCGCGATGCCGTCGCCATGAGCAATCAGCCGGCGCATCCAGAACCCAGTATCCGGACCGTAGGGCGGGTTCATCCATACTCGGCCTGTCCACGGTTTCGAGAGGCCGTCATCGAAGATGGTGTATTTCGTCTTCGCCGGTACCGCCGTCACAAAGTCGTGCGGGCTGGAAGGGTCGAGGTCAAACTGCAGCCCGAGTCTGTCGAATATCCAGGCCGGGGTGTACCACTCGACGCTCTTGTGCTTCGGCGGCGCCGCGCGGGCGCCGATCATTCCGGTCATCGCCACGGCCCCCTGTAGATCAGGTAGGCCATGTAGAGCGGGGCGGCTATCGGAATGAGAATGATCATGGCTGAACCCTCTTGAACTCGACGACCCAGACCCACGGGTTGGCATCCCAGTCGCCGCCGGTGGTGTTCCACAGATTGCCGAAAGCGTTCCGGGCGGAACCCAGGCACTGTTCGTGACTGATCGTCTCGGCCCACATCCAGCCTTCTCGCTGCGGGTGATGTTCTGTAGGCGCTGGACAGTCGCCGACCTCACTCCATCCTTTGCCACCATGGCCACACTTTCGGCCGTAGTCGGTGAAGAAGCAGCCTTCTGCCTGGGCCTGTTCCTCGCTGATGTCCTGCAACCGCTCGACGCGCACGTCAGTGATCTCCAGCAGGATGCGGCTGGCCCAGCGCGGCATGTGGATGGAGGGCACAGCTTTTTGGCCGCGCGCTTTATCAACCCTGCGTGGGTTGCCGCTCACGCTGTATCTGGCACCTGGCGCCCGGGTACTTTGAATCCACCAATAACCGAGCTCCGGCGTTCTCGGGACATCGTGGCGGAAGGTGCCTGGCTGAGTAGGATCCTCTGGACTGAGCAATTTGCTGTAAATGCCGCTCTCGCGAACCCACAGCCGGTCGCCGGGCTTGCCGTATGGGCAGCGGATAATTGGGCCGCCGACGTTCCAGCAGACGCTGTTCAGTGGTGATTCGTCGGCGGCGGTTGTCACTGCGAAGCAGGTCGACAATCCTTTGACCGGTCGGCGCGTGACCGTCTTCCTGCCATCCAGAATGGCGCGCACCATCGGGGCCGAGAACAGGATCGGCCGTTCCTTGACGTTGCTCATGCGGACTCCTTGGCTGGCGGCCATTTCGCGTATTCATTTGGCGGAAGCTGATCAGTTACGTCATGACTGGCCCAAGCCAGAAACTTCTCCTTGGTCACCTTCGGGTAGTGCTTGCCGAACCCAACCGAAGGGCCGTCGTACTGAACCTCACACGAACCGACCCAAGTGATGGTTCGGTCGTTGATCGATGGGTTCCAGGTATCACCGGCCTTGGCTGGCTTCTTTGCTCGGTAGGTGCGGCCTACCTGGAGTTTGAGTTTTTCTTCAGGCATGACTTCGTCCTTGCCGCTATAGCGGCTGAATGGAAGAGGGGAATGGCAAAGTGCCTCGATAGAGAGTCTTTGCAAAATTCGTTACAACTGGAATTTGATCTTATTTGGTGACCGGGAGAGAGTCGTGCCGCACAACTTGGATAGGCCGGTCACACATAAATATCGCGGCCATCAGCTTTTTTTGAAGTTCGATTGGGAAAAGCCAAATGACGCGGCGCCGTCTGCGGCGCATGTTTTAGAGAAAAGCGAGATTCCAGGCCTCGCCAATACAGTCGCTGATATCATTGGGCCTTGGCCGGACTATCGAAGCGCTCTTGCGGAAGCAATCTCGGCTGGGGAGCGCTGGATCGATAGTCAATCCCCGTGAGTTCGGGGAGTAGATCCGTATCCAATATTTAGGATCGATGCCACACTGAATCTACAGGAATAGAGGCCCGTACTTCCGAGCCAGTCCTATCCCAGAAGTGCATTCGAAATGCTACCCATTGATGATTTTCGATTCACCGCTCACCAACACCTGCTCGATCTCGACGCGACCACGAATCATCTAATGATGTTGGTAGTCGCCAAAGAGGTTTCCGGAATCCGCTGGGACGATGCAGTGTTGCGCCAGAAACTAGCCTTCGAAGCATGGACATCCATCCTCCCGGGTGTCCATACAGATCCGATGCCTGCGCTTGATGGGCGCCCACCTGAAGAGCCACTCACTTCCTAATACCGCGGCAACGCGGGATTTTGTGGAAGCGCAGATCGGCAGACGAACCGAGGGCGATCATGGCGTCACCTCGCATGCTTCTGCTCTTGCGGCGGCGACCTCGTCGATGAGCGATTGCGGGAGTCGCGCGGCGAACTTTCCTTCCGACCACGACAGCGGTTGAGACTGGCGAATCATCTCGTTCAGCAGCTCGAACGCCGCAAGCAGCTGGTCATCGTTGATCTCGCCGTCTTCCGGCAGGTCGTCGCAGAAATGGTCCGCCGGGTCGATTTCACTCGGATAGTTCGGCTCACAGATGCAGAGCTGCAGGTCGGCCAGGTCGATGTCGCTGTCGACCAGGTAGTCGCGCAGATCGTCTTCATCGAAGAAGTACCGGTTACCATCAAAGATAACCAGCGGCTCGCCGGCCCAGTCCTTGATCGGCATAGCCGCAAATTTTGCTTGGAGCCGGGCGTGCCGGCATTCATTGCAGGAACTGCTCACCTCATAGATCGGATGTTCAGGATTCACGTCGCAGCGGCGATGAGTGGCGCCGCAGTAGCGGGCAAGGTTTTCGTCGGCGCCGAAAAAGCGACCGTCAGCGGAAACCCAACCGGTTACCGTTTTGAGGCTGGCCGCTTCCGGAGCGTCGAACATGATAATTGGCTTTTGTGCAGGCATGACTTCGTCCTTGCCGCTATAGCGGCTGACTTTGAAGGGGGAGGGGTTAATGGGGTTGTATCTAAATTTTTAATGACATTTTCTGGTGTTTAGCTGACGCTTCGTCGGCAGAAACGCTGAACATCTACTAGGGAAGCCAATATGGATATTACTGCGGCTTATCGACTGTGTCTCAGAACGCAAGCTTTAAAGAGAGGTTTGCGTTCTGTCCAAGAATGCCTTGCAAAACAGGCAGAAGATGGTTGGCGGGTTGAGGAAGCCGCTATAGACGTCTTTCAAAAAATTGAGGGTTATAGAGTTAGTACTCCTGATGTCATAGCTTTTTTTCCAAAAAATTTGAGTATTCCGATAACGCATTCAGGCCTCAGTAGAATGCGTGATGATTTTCTTTCGGTAGACATTGTTGTTCCGCCCTATTACCAGATGGGTATGCTAAGCGAACTATCATTCGCAGTTCACTGCGCTCCCACGATGGAGGAGAAGCTTAAAATCGCAGATACTGGCTTGATCGGCATGTTTGATTGTGAGTCGTTGGCAGCGCTTGTTGAGGGTGTATATCGTAAGAAAAGGACAATGCGGAAGTATGCCGATCAAATAAGCGAGTCAATAAAGGCATATTTTTTAGGGCTTTATGGAGTAGCGATCACCGGTCTAATTCCCTGTGTAGAGGGCATAATTAGGACGATGGGTAACGATATTGGCCTACCAGTTGGCGAAAAAGTGGATGCTCGCTCCCTACTCAGGGTTTTCAAGAAACTGAAGCAGCAAGAAGTTGATAGTGCTCTAGACGGCTATGGTTGGTACCCTGAACAGATGAGTGTAGCGTTTTTTGAGCGATTTCATGAGCGTATTCAAATGCTCGGTAATGTTGTTGTATTCATCGAAACTGCTCTCTATCAACATACGTCTTTATATACTCGTGAAACTCTCCTAAACAGGCATGGGATTTCACATGGACTGTTCGAAGGCTACGCATCAGCAGCGAACTTCCTTCGGCTGATCAATCTTATTAACGCGTTGTCCGCCGCAGCTATATTGGTTGAAGGGCTCGGTAGTTTTTTTCATCCGCCAGTGACTGATGAATCTAAAAAACTTGCATGGAATTACCGACGTTGTTGGCTTTTGAAATCTTCTGTGAGCTGATCTATATCCTAAGCCTTGTATGATCACCGGGCAGTGGATGGCGTCGAAAACTAGTTTTAACCGGCCTTAAGCATGTGTTTCGTGCTGCGCACGAGGATCAACAAACGGTCATCCTCTTCTAGTGCTTGCGGGGTGCAAAGCAGAGCGGCACGATGGTTCTGGTAGTTTCCAATCGGAGAAGCGAAATGAAATGCCAGTCAGAGAAGTGCGGAAAAGATTTCAAGGCAGAACCACACGATGACCCATCCATTGGCGGATTAGCCGTCGTTTGTCCGATGTGCGGCGCGAAACACGTTGCAGTAGAAGACATAAGCCTGCCAGGCGGCCCGCTTCAGCAGCGGTTTAGGTTGTGCACAAACACTGCGAAGACCGGAGGTTTCGATCATGACAACGGATAAGCGCACGAGCATTTATTGAAGGCGGTTTAGGCTGTTGGGGAAAGGGCGAGAGTGTCCTCGCCGCCGCGCGCAATGCCGGCGTGCAGATCCACCCTGCGCCCTGCGAGCATTCCCGCGATTTGCGCATTCAGGTCGATATCGACGTCGCGCGCTTTGCGGGCTTTGCCCACGCCTTTGGTTGCGAGGTACTCAGTGATCAGCGCCTTGTCTTGCGCTTCGACTACGATGATGTCGCGGCTGTGGCTTGCTGACGGGATATCGTCTTCGCCTTTTGGGACAAGGGCGATCAGCTTCCCGTAGACCTCGTGGACCCATGCCAGGGCGAAGTGGTCGCCTGCAGTTTCGGCTGAGTACGAGCTGCGGTGCACACCCGCACGCACCGCTGCGACGTATTCCTTGCGGGCAAATTTGAGCTTTATCAGAAGCGCCTCGAACGCATACAGCGCAATGTGCTGAGCAGGTGTCACCCCCACGAAAGAAGTGCGGGCGATGACTCGATCTTTTTCACTGCAGTACTGCCGACAGTACAAAGAGGTGCACCCGAAAACGTTGGCAACCGCTCCGGCCAGGCTACGCTCCCACACGGCTAGGCGTTCGGCCCGAGTGAATTGCGACTCGACTTCGCCGACATCGCTCAACTTCACATCCATTTCAGTCAGCCGGTACTCGCGCATCAGTGCCTGTGCCTGACGCAACGCCGTAGCGGCCTCGTTCTCGTTGGCGCTCTGGGCCAGTGCCAAGCAGTGCTTGATCTTTCGGATCGCGCGCTCGAGTTTCTTTTCGTCGATCTGTTGTGCGGACATAGGGGATCCTCGCCGGCTGGCGTGAAGTGTTGAAGTGATGGAAGATCTAAAGCCTTGAGAGCATTCAGAGGAAGAAAGGCATGACCCAGAGCCAAAAGCGTGCGAAGGACCGGTTTTTATCGTTTTTATTGTTGTCAGTATTTTCTGTTGTGCTGGCAGTCATTGTGGCGGTTGGAGCGTACAGATACACGTTCGGCGGAACTCTGGCGGTAACATCCGTAGAGTGGTCAAACTTCGGGGGATACATCGGTGGGCTCGTTGGCCCGCTCGTGTCGTTTGTAACGCTTCTGGCCGTACTGAAAACTGTGTATATGCAGAGAGAGCTTTTGGATGTGCAGAAGCACGAATTCAATCAGCTCCTTGAATTCCAGCGCCTTGAATCACTCAAGCAAGACGAACAGCTGTTGCTTGCAAAATCCGAGGCCAACAGAGCCAAGGTTCATGCCTACCAAACAAGCCTCCTAAATGTTCTAGAAAGCTTCAGTAATGAATGTAGGCTTGAATCTAATGAGATGTTTGCAGCTGCTGATAAAGTTTCCTCAGATCCCTTGGATGTGATTTTAGGTAATAAGGCAGTGGAGAAATATAAAAGACGCGGTAACGAAGCGAGAAGAAAGGTTGCGGACTTTAAGATCCTAGCTTTTGAGTTATCTGTTGCAGAGTTTTCAGAAGTAAGCGAAGTAAGGGAGAAGTTCGCTCCTAGGTTACTGGAAATAATTAATCGTGCAGAAGATCCACAATAGTTTCAGTTAGGTGCCTCGATTTCATCTTCTGACTCTGGCGGATCTTCAGCGAGCGACTTCCTTCCGGCCGCTTCGATCTGTCGCGACACCTTTTCAGTAACAACAAAAGGTGTCGTGACACACTTCAGCATCTTGGCCTGGGTCTCAAAGTCGGCCGCGATCAGATTGCGCAGCAGGTTCTGATACACCTCCTGCTGGTTGTTGAAGCCGTGGGCGGCCATGACTCGCTTGAGGTCTGGCTTGAACACGCCGGCGACTTCAATCGTAAACTTCTCGACGCCCAATGCAGCGTCCTTCGCTGCTGCCTTCTCGCGCTTCCTGCGCTGCTTGATGGCTTCCGCTGTCGGCTGGGGTTCTTCCACCGTCAGTTCCTGTTCTTCGGCCATGGCCTACCTCTTCAATTCCGCTGGCCGGCAAGTCCGGCCATGTCTGTCGTCGGCGCTGGCGACCTGGTTGCTGATGAGCCTCGTGCAGCGACTATATCGCACAAATTTTTAGATCCATTGTGTGCCTCAATGCGGGCGTCGCCTTGCGGAGCTAAATGCGGTGCGAAAACTTCAGTGATGGCAATTTGCGATTGGAAAATTAGCGCACTGTCATTATGATTGCCGCGCTCATCTCAAGGACGCCGCGTAATGTACCTGCTACTAATCGCTCTAATAGTGTTTCAGATATTTACAACCTCAATCGCTCTATATTTATATGGGTTAACGCGAAAAAAGGGCAGTGATAAGATTGAGCCATATAGCCAATTTTCGATAGGCGCGTGTGCACTCGGTTTTGCTGTTACGATTTTGTTTCTGTTTTATGTTTTTGTTAGCGAGGAGTTTGAGATTTCTAAGAACTTGGGGCAGGTGGGTGACTTTGTTGGAGGGCTGACTAATCCTGTTCTAAGTTTTATTGCTTTGATAGTGCTTTTAAGGACAACTCTGATACAGACGATTGAAACTAGGAAGACTTCCGCGATTATGCTGGAACAGCAAAAGCTTTTTGAGCAGGAGCGATTTGAGTCTAGTTTTTACCAATTGCTTGAACGGTACGAGACTGCTGCTGAGAGGCATTGGCGGCAAACTAATCATGGTGAAAAGTACACGAGGGGGATAAGTAAAGTTCTTGAGCTAAAATCACGTAAAGAGGAAATCGATGCATTTCCAATCAAAGTCAGACTAAAAGAGATTGAAGCGGAGGTAAGGAAATGTCTTGATAATGATAAAGATAAGAAAGCGATTTTAAAGGCTTTCAAGGTGTTTAGCTTTTTGCATGGTTCTAATTTGTCGACAAAAAGAAAAAAATATTATTTTTCTATATTTACTGATGCTATGGAACCGTGTGAGCTGGTTATGTTTTTAAGTATGACATTCATTACCAAAAGCAGTCGTAGAAAGTTGAAAGTTTATGCTCCTTCAGCGAATTTGAAGCACCAATTTTTCGTATCTGAATCTGTTTGTAACTACTTTAGTCGTAGGTGATTCGGTAAGACCATCTCATCGCCCGGATCGCGCTTCAGTTCGGCCAAACATTCACTCTGAAATATCCGCGCCACGCTCTCACGTATCTGAGTTTTGTTGCGCGGACTGGCAATCGCATTATATGAAAGAGTTGGTCCGAGAGCATGCGCATTCAGGATCAAGTCATGCATCGCCTCGTTGATTTCCGTAATGTCGTTCCAGGCCAGCGCGATGCCTTCTTTCTCGCAAATCTCGCCCCGGTTCAGCATCTTGGCCATTTCACGGATTCGCGCGGCCCGCTCAGTTGTTTCATTTCTCACCTCCGGACGCTGGAAGCTTGGCGGATGCTTCCGCTCGGAGGTGCTGGTTAACTTGATCGCCGCCGTTTCTGGCACGTCGATCTACCCGCCGGCGGCCAAGTACTGTGCAATCAGAGTGGAAAGATCGTTGGCATTCTGACGCCTCCGCTCGACGTAGTTGAGGTGGTTGCTGATCATGCCGCCACCCTGACCAACTTCACTCCGGCCATGCTGAACTTGGCGCCTTGGGCGGCGACCATTGCGTCGAGCATCTCCCAGTCCACGGTCAGAACCGAGATTGGAGCATGACCACCTGCGACGGCATGGATCAGCGCTTCCAGATCGAACACCTCAGCTTGCAGGCTAACCGGCACCGCGGTTGTGGTCGCTGGCTTCGATGCAGACTGAACCGGCGCCGCAGCTTTTACCGGTGCCGGGCTGTTGACTGGTGCAGGCTCAATCGGCGCGCTGGCTTTCGCCTCGTCCGCGATGCGCTGCAGCTCCTGCTGACGGATCTGTTCGCGCTGCGCTTCGACTTTCTGCTCCTCCGCCTTCTGGTGTTCCGAGATCCGCACCTTGATCAGCGCGACTAGATCGTCGTGTGCTTTCATCACCAGCTGTTGAACGTCGTTGAACAGGAACATGTAGTCGGCTGCGAGCTCGTCCAGGGTAGCCAAGTTGCTCCGAATGCTGTCGCCGACCTGGCTGGCGGCAATCTTTGCCCGAGCCAGCTCGGAATCGGCAGAGTCGCGTAGGCTGCTGATCGTCTTTTTGCCTTTGATGGCTCCGGCGAAATCTGCTGGCACCGCCGGCATGCGCGCTTTACCGCCCAGTGAAGCGTTGATCTGGTCGATGTGGACCTGTAGCGCCTTGGCTGCATCCATGACGATGTCTTCACGGATGCTGAGCTTGCGGGCCTTTACCAAGCTGTTCAGTTCTAGGCGCTTGCGCCGTGCCTCAGCCGCGATGTCATCAATGGTCTTGAACAGAGCGTCGATGCTTTCAGTTTGGCTCAGCGCGTGCTGCTTGGCGGCTTCCAGGCGCTCCTCGACATCGCCGCACCACTTGACTGTTTTTTCGGCGTCAGCGAAGTGCTGATCGGTTTCCAGCTCGATGTTGATTGAGTTGAAGACAGCCAGCGAGTGCGCTTTGAACTGCTCCAGGTTGCTGGCGGTAACCATGCCGGTCACTTCGATCCGCAGAGCTGGCAGTGATTCCGGCGTTTTGCCGACGGCTTCCGGCACCACCTCGGCGGGGGTGAAGTCCAGCAGGTCAGCTTGGAACTGTTTCCAGCCCGCGACGAGCGTCGCGGCCCGGCCCGGCACCGGCGCGTATTCCATCGACACGAAGTTTTCCTCGGTGCCGTCGGAGCAGACGAAAATTACTTTGTCTGCGCCGCTGACCAGCAGCTGCTGTTCGAGCTGCCAGTAGTAGTGCGGATCAAGGTTGCCGGCGCGAACGTCGGCAGCAAGTTGCTCGTTCCACATTTTGTGTTCGAACAGCACGTCACCGAGGATTGTGCAGCCATCGAGGGATGCGAGCAGATCACCTTCGGTGCCGACGACGGGAAACAGGTCCTCGCCAATTCGCCCCTCAAGAATTGGCCGAGCGAGCGCCTCCGCTTCGTGCCCTTTGTCGAACAGATTTTTCTGCACCCACCACGACACGTCCCGATCAAGACCGGTCTTCTTCGCGTGCAGCAGTTCAGTGCGCTTCATCTGCTTCGAGGCGCCCATCATTGCCGGCGCTTCTGAAGCAGTGAAGTAGTTGGCGCGGAGTGCATGCCAGGCTTCGGAACCCTGAGCGACATTGTGGATTTTCATTCGTGGTCTCCTTCAATCGGCGCGAGCGCTTTGATCTTGGCGATCTGCTCGTCGCTCAGGGTGAATTTGCTGCTGACGGTTGCAATCAGGTGATCAGGGGCGGAGCGTCCGGCATCGACCGCGGTTTGCCATTTGGGAAGGTTTTCCGCGAGCTTCTCGTCGGGGTAGGGTGGAAGTTCAACTGGTGCCGAGCCCCGCGCCGGCGATACGTCGCGAATGGTTGGTGCGGTTTCTTCGAGTTCATCCGGGCTGTACACGCCGAGGATCACGTCCGGGCAATAGAGGCGCGACCAGCGCTTGGTGGCGAGATACGCCAACTGCTGGCGTGGATCATCCGCCCAGAGCGTGCTGTTCCGGGTTCGGGCCTGAGCCAGCAGCAGCTCAAGGATCCGCGGCTCTTCTTCGCCGCGAAAGGTCGCCCAGACCTTCACGCCCAGACCTTGCTCGTCCTCAAGCTTCCATCCTGGCTGACGGTATTGTTTTCCTTCGCTATTGGTCTTGATGTCGAATTGGCCAATCACCTTTTTCCAAGCTCCGAACCACTCGTAGTGCAGACGATCCACCACCGGTGCGCAGGTAGTGATCACCGCGTTTACCAACTGCGCTTCGTAGCCCAGCACGCCGTTCACCAAGTGCGTTTTCTGTGCCACGGCGAACGGGTTCATCTTCCACTGCATCGACTGCATGACGACCGCCAGACAATCCGCTGGGTTGCCGTTGAAGTGCTTCGGCAGCGTGGCGCGGCCGGTGGCCATGACTTCGGCCAGGCGCATCATCTTGTCCAGGCTGTCGCCGTCCAGCACCAAAGCGCTGGTGCTGGTTGCTGCATGCGGAAGGACGTGGAGGTTTCGGTCGTGCGCCACCGGCGCAACGCTTTGAGCGGACATGACTGTTCCTTGCCGCGCTGTGCGCAGCGATTGAATGCTTTGTTTATTGAGTGATGCGATCGGCGAGGGCGCTGAGCAGCATCAGGAAGGTGAAAACGCCGAGTGAGGAGAACGCACCGCGCCAGATGATCAGGCGGCGCGCCCATTGGCGACCGGTCACGGGCGAACCTTTACTGCAATTCGCCCGCCCTTCATTGAAGGAGCGAGGCGCTGAGGCAGATTGGCGACCAGATCCTCGCGCTTGCGACCGATGACCTCGTTAAAGGGAAGGCCGAAGCCGAGCAGGGCGATCTTGTGTTCGATGTCCTCGAGCTGCTCGTCAATCAGCGATTTAACCGGTGCCGTACTCATGCGTCCTCCTTGCGCCGCTGACAGGTATCACGCAGGCGTTTGCAATAGTGGTTGAACTCGTCGATGGTGATGGCGCCGTCGGTGAAGAGGCGGGTGATCAGGCCCTGAACCAGCAGGCTGATGTCTTCTTCGCCGGCGGGCGCCGACACACCTTCTAGGGCTTGGTCGATAAGGATGTGAGGGCTCAAAACCCACACTCCCGCTCTACGCGATCGCTTTCGCGCTTGGCATCGCGGTACTCGTTTGCGTGCACCGCGACCAGGTCGCCGGCGAGCGTTCGAACAATCTGCGGATCACCGCCGACGGCTTCGATGGCCCACTTGTGCAGTACACCGCCATCCCCGCGACAGATCAGTTCGATCAGGATCTTCTCGATGTACCGATCGGGATCAGGGTTCGCGGCCATGTGATCAGCCAGCGCCTCCGGTAAGTGGTCAGCGTTCACCAGGACCTTGCTTCGCCCAACAGGGTTGGGCGCCTCGACGTGGCGCCGATAAAGCAAATCGTCGACCGACTCGGTCAGCCATACCTGACCTGCCTCCGTGTCGAGAAAGTCGTCTTCCGGGATGGTCTTGCGTAGAGCTGACATGGTCGTCTCCAGAGTGGCGGGGTGTTGATCCAACAAAACTCGGATGCACTCATCCGCTCCGCTGGTTGCCGTTGGGCGCGGAGGGGAGTGCATACGGGTGGTGTCGAAAGGTGTAGGGAGGGATAACGGTGTAGCGGTTTAGTGGGGCCGGCGGTGGAGTCTTAGTCCTAGCCGCCGGCAACGAGCATGGTTACTCTACGATGCAAATCCAGCGGTGATCTTGCCGGTATGGCGCGCGAGTGAAGTGAACATCTGAAACCAGATTCATGCCTCGCTCTTGGAGCACTTCGGTCAGTTGTACGAGTGTCTCTGCTTGGATAGTCATTGCTGTCACCTCGTCAGATTTTCTGCGTTCATAATTCTTGACCGGGCGGGCAACTGGCTAATTCAATTTTTCTACTCGGTCCATTTGTTCAATCCACACCGCAGAGCGCTCCCTGACTGTCCCCTTCATTCAAGATTCAGGGCAAGGAGGGCTCTGCGCTGTGGACTGATGCCGCCTCAGAAAAGCGGCATCAATAAATGCATGGGTGTTGCTCGCGCCTCCTACCGGGTCATTCGCCAGTTCGGTCAACACCTCGTCCGCCGTCGCAGTTCTGCGCGTTGGTAGCCTTTCGGGGCTATCGGATCGCCGGTCGCCGGTAGTGGCAGCGCGATTTTGTTCACCTGACTTCATCTCGCCCCACAGGTGTGGCCGGGGCTGACCTCCCAGCGTGAGCCGGGTAATCGTTTATGGCGCGGGTTGTTAAAGAACGGCGCGGCTTTCGCTGCTAGGCCGTTATTGCTTTGGCTTGCGAATAAAAGTAGCAGTGCTGCTATTTAAAGTAAATAGCGCTGCTAATAAATAATTCTTCGTACACGAACGAGCCCGCGTTTGGCGTATGTCATAGGGGGGAGGGGCGCAGCTAAACACTTTATTGCACCGTCAGTCGCCGCCATCGAACCGCTACGTAACGTGCGGCCTCTACCGACTCAAATCGCATTAGGTGAATAGCCATGAGAGTCGAAGAGAAACAAAAAGCACTGTCTGCGTGGCGCAAGCTGCTGGAGGAGCCCGAAATCAGAATGGACGCCGAAGAGCAGTACGATGAGTTGCTCAAAATGGCAGACGCGATGGAGCAGGAAGGATTGATTACTGCCGGCGAGTGGCGCCAGTTGGTCAGAGAGGCTGGCACGAGGTTCGCTCAAGCAACTGAAGGGCTCGGAGGCGGAACGTAGGAGGGGAGATACTGGAAGCCCGGCACTGGGGCCGGGCTCCAAGGTCAACATTCGGCTGAGATAACTTCAGGCCGCCATGTCGCCGTTAGCTAGGCTTTTTTTCAGCGAAGTTTTCATCACTTCCATTTGCTCACCCATTTCATCGAGTTTCGCCTTGCCCAGCAGCTTCTTGGCCTTCGGAAACATTTCGGTTTCCTCTTCCTCGATGTGATGCTCGAGCAACTCCTTCACCACCTTTACCCGGCCGGCAAACTCGGGTGTGGAAGGGTCAGTGCCTTTCAGATCTGGCAGTACCAGGGAATCCACTGTGCGATGCTCTTCCTTCGCCTCGTAGTACATCTCGTCCTGCTCCTTACCACCGGCCTCTTTGAATGCGGGGTAGAGGATCTGCTCTTCCAGCTGGGTGTGGATGGTGATTTCCATCTCCAGCTTATCGAGCAGCTCGACGCGTTTTTTCAGAGCGCGGTCAGTGGATTCGCTCAGCTGGCTCAGGATGCCCTTTACTTTTTCGTGGTCGGCTTTGAGAAGGTCAATAGCGTTCATTTTTGTATGCCTCATCTATCACAGGTTAGCGTCAGCAGCTCTCCGGCTGCGGTTCACGTTCTCCCAGTAGTAAGGGCATCTTCTGTGCCAACTGCCCGAAAGTAAAAGACTCAACGATTTCAAGCATTTCGCAGGGCTGATGGCGAGGTGAGGGCATGCACTCTGCACGGATACCGATTTATCCGCCTTGCAGAAGACGGTTATCGCGCGCAAAAAAAAAGCCCGCCAAGGGGAGGCGGGCTATGAAGTTCATGAGGAGTAGTGAGCATAGTCGACGTGAAGCTATTTGCATGCGATGCATAGACTGCCGCACCGTTCTCCCTTCTCCCAAAAAGGGTATCGCCGACGGTGATGGTTCGCGGGGGGCGTAGAGGAGGCGACAATCTTTCACGCGCACTCGGTCGAAGGGCTTCAGGGATGCAATTAGGAGGGAAGGGCGGAACGGAAAAGCCCGGCGCTGGGCTGGGCTTCTCGCTTATTTGGGCTGTTCGGATGATTTGCTTTCAAGCTTTATGCGCATTTCTGTCACTGACTTCGATATGTCTTTCACGTCATCAGCTATACCCTTCACATCCTCTCGGATGTAGCTGCTGAAGCGAGCGTTCTCCTCCTTTTGCGCCGACAAGCCCCACTGAACCGTGCTGAGAAAAATAGCTAACACGGCTATTGCTGTACCGATTGCCCACCACTTGGCGTTCGATAAAGCGTTAACCGTCTGTTGATTAGATGTTTTGAGATCGGAAATAGCTGTCGCAATGTCAGAAACTTTTCTGTCGAGCCGTTCCTCGATTAGCTGCAGCTTTGCATCGATCTCTTCTCGGGTGATATTGGTCATAGCTGCAGTATTAGGCGTTTTTGCATGATTGTCACCCCTCACGAATTTAGGCCGCGGCAGGTGGCCCTCATTGAAAATTCCCTTTTCAAACTGACTCATTCTCAGCCTCTTCGTGAGATGGTTTATCAAGCCACTCTCTAACCTTGTCAGCGCGGTGTGTTCGCATTAGCCCGCAATTCAGGCATTCAATCTCTAGGTTCAGCACGGAAACGCCATTTCGCGAGAGGCCTGACAATCTCAAAAGGCATTCGTCGTCATTGCCTTTTGCAGTAGGTATCTCCCATTGAGATGCACCACAAGCTGAGCACACCGCACCCTTGCAGACAGTTTCAAAAAAAGTCACTGCTTCGTCAAAAGCGATGGTTAATGGTGCTGCAGCAGTACTAACGACAGCTGGCTTGTTTACATCGTTGCTCACTTAGTGATTCTCCATTGGTCAATAGTCCGATTGCGAGCATTGAAGTAGCTGCGTCAGCGCGAGTACATCGCCCACCAGAACACATGTCCCAGAATCGAGATCTGCTGCTCCTGGATCTGCTGGAACGTGTAGTCCTCATCCGGATGCTCGTCACGGTTGAAGCTGCGAAGGCGCAACCCGGTAGGGATCCGATAAACCTGCTTCACACGAAGCTGGCCGTTGTGGTTGATCGCGTACATCTCGCCGTCGACGATATCGCTCAGTGAGTTTTTCCCCACGTTCACGCCAACTGTGGCGCCGTCGCGCAGCACGGGCACCATGCTGTTGCCGCCAACCTTCACGCACTTCGCGTTGCTGAATTGAACGCCGTTGTGGCGCAGGTCCTTTTTGTTGAAACGCAGGCGCGAGTTGGCGTTTTCTTCGATCGCGAACCTGCCCGATCCGGCCGCCAGCTCGACTTCGTGAAGGAAGGGGACGTAGACCTCGTCTTCATCGAGAGGGGTTTCATCGTCCCAGGTCTCGATGGTGCCAAGTTTCACGCTGGGCTGGATGCGCTCTTGCTGTACGTTGGCGACGGTGGAGACCAGTCGAGAACTGACCTCGCTCGCATCGAAATTCAAAGCCTTCGCGAGTTTCAGCAGCGCTTCTACGTTTAGCGGCACCTTGCCGGTTGCGTATTGACTAAAAGCACTTTGGCCAGACCACCCACAAGCCTCGGCAACATCCGCCTGCGTCAGGCTACGACCGGCCGCTTTTGCAGCTGATTTCCGCTGTTCGTAGATGGCCTTGAGCCTAGCGCTCTCGGCGACTTCTTCGGGGGTGAGGGGGCGACGTATTTTCATACGAATAAGAGTATTAGCAGAGCTGATATCCAAGCAAACAGCGCTGCTAGTATTTTGTTGCTGATAAAAAGCAGCACTGCTACTATCCATGGCAGATATCCAGCCGTGGAAATTCCATGAAAAAGATCCCTTTGAGCAAATACCTAGAAGAGCACGGCACTCAAGCCGCGCTTGCTGCTGCTCTCGGCGTGAACCAGAGCGCGATCTCGCAAATGGTTCGAGCTGGCAGAAGCATCGAAATCACCCTTTATGACGACGGGCGTATTGAGGCGAATGAGATTCGCCCGATTCCTGCGCGCCCCAAGCGCTCCGCAGCCTGAGGCAGCCATTGCTTACTGCCCAACAAATGATCGCCGAGGCACTGGCAGGGCGCCACTGAAACAAATTTGAGGTTTTACGAATGGAAGATTTTCTGCGGGCGTGCCAGAGCGCTGTCCTCGACAACGAAGCCAAGACCCTTGCTGCAAAGATGGGCGTTCCTCACGTTGGCCTGCTTCAGCGCGCCAATCCGGACAACGACGCACACCACCTGACCGTGGAGCATTTGTTCGGGATTCTGTTGCACACCGGCGACGTGCGCCCTCTGGCTGCACTGGCGAGTGAATTTGGTTTCGACCTCGTCGCAAAAGTTGCGCCGGAGCCGCAAGCGTTGACCAAGTCACTGATTAATGTCGGCAAAGAGGTCGCCGATCTGACCATCGCGGTGCACCAGGCGCTGGATGACAACCACGTCAGTTCTTTCGAGAAAAACTTGATCCGCCAGGAGATCAACCACGTTCGGCAGAGCCTAGACGTGATGGACGCCTCGGTGAAGGCCGCCTGAATTCCGGGCACAAAAAAGCCGACGGAGAAGGTCGGCTAATTCGCAAAACTAGAGAGGCCCGATTATGCAGAGCCATCCCATTTCAAGCAATACCTTCAACAGTGTCGCGACACGTTTTCAAATTTCTCAAAACGTGTCGCGAGCTTTTGTCTTTTCCGCTCACGTCAGGAACATCTGACATGCAGTTCACCGTCACGATCAATCAGGTGAAGGCGTTGGAGTGGGGGCTGAATTCTCAGCAGGCCCTGCTGTTCGCCCTCGTCTACGGCTGCCCGAGCTGGACAAAGCCAATCAAGACTGACGACGGGATCTTCTTCGCGCTGAGCAAGGCCAAGATCGTCGAGGAGCTGCCGCTGCTCACTGACAAGCCAGACACTGCTTATCGCATGCTGAAGGCCCTGGAAGAGGCGGATTTGATTGAGCTTTCCAGCACCTCGAACATCACGCTGTTCCGCCTGACCGAGAAGGCGATCGAATGGAACCCCAATCCCATGGGGCACGTCAGCGCTTATCAGCCGGCTATCCAACTACCTCGTCGCCGAACAAAGAAAAAGCCCATCCCTTCAAAATTGCGAACTCTCGTTTTTGCTCGGGATGGACATGTCTGCCTGCGCTGTGGCTGTTCGGTGCGACTCCGCTTGAGAGCTGACCATGTCATTCCAGAGAGCCAGGGTGGCGAAGCATCCATGGAAAATCTTCAAACACTGTGCATGTCCTGCAATAGCTGGAAGGGTGTTCAGACCATCGATTTTCGCGGTATCACCGGAGGTGCCGCATGAGCATGGGCCTTATGGTCGCCGCTATGAAGCTTCGCGTTGGTAACCCACTGCGTAAGCTGGTTCTCATCAAGCTGGCAGACAATGCCAGCGATATGGGGGAGTGCTGGCCGTCCTACCAACACATCGCCGATCAGTGTGAGATCAGCAAGCGTTCCGTTATGAATCACATCACCGCGCTGTGTGAGTCAGGGCTGCTGCGCAAGGAAATTAGGAAGGGTGGGCCGAAGGGCAACTCGTCGAACGTTTACTTCCTGACCCTCGATGGTGGTGCACCTCCCGCACCAGGGGTAGTGCAGCAGATTCACCAGCGTGGTGCAGCAGGTTCACCCCCTAGTGAATCTCCTGCACTAGGGGGTAGTGCAGGAGCTGCACCCAGAACCAGTCACTCTTCTGAACCAGTCAATGAACCGGTCATTGAACCAATTGCACCCCCGGCTTCCGCCGAGGTTGTGCCGGCTCAGTCCCGCAACTTGGTGCTAGTGGTTGATCGCACCGATGCGCCACGGGTCGAGATCCCTGCCGATATGCCAGGCCCAAAAGATCAGTCCTGCAAAACCTTCAAGGTCTGGGCGAACTACGCCATGGCCTACCGCAAGCGCTACAGCACTTGGCCGGTGTGGAACGCCAAGGTCGGTGGCCAGCTCGGCCAACTGGTCGACCGCCTCGGCGCCGATGTCGCTCATCACGTCGCCGCGCACTACCTGAAAACCGGCGATGCCGCCGTTCTGCGCAAGTGTCACAGCCTCAACGAACTGCTGGCCAACGCCGAGAGCTACCACACCCAGTGGGTGACCGGTCAGCGCATCAACGGGACTACCGCGCGCCAGATGGAACGCACCGAGGCGAACGTATCCGCCGCCGAACAGGCCGCGCAAATGGTCTTGGCGAAGCGCAAAGCAGGAGAGCGCAATGAGTACCTTTGAAATGAACGACCAGCAGGTTGCTGGTCTCGCCGCTGCGATCTGCGCTACAGCCGAGGCCATGGGTCAGGAGATGAACCCAGGCACCGCGGCGATGATGGCCGAAGATCTTTGCGCGTACTCGGTGCCTGCTGTGAAGGCTGCGCTGAAGGCCTGCCGCTTCGAGGTGAAAGGCAAGCTGGCGATGGCCGACATCCTCCAGCGAGTGCAGGCCGCTGACGGCCGCCCGGGCAAGGACGAGGCCTGGGCGATCGCCATGACCACCAACGATGAATTCGAAACCGTGGTGCTGACCGACGAAATCCAGCTCGCGCTGGCCGCTGCAAAGCCTGTCCTCGATGCGGGCGACAAGGTCGGTGCGCGCATGGCGTTCAACAGCGCTTACGAGCGCCTGGTGGGGCAGGCTCGGGAGGACAGCAAAGAGGTGAACTGGCATGTGTCTGTCGGCTTCGACGCCAACCGCCGCACGCAGGCGATTACCAAAGCCCTGCAAATGCAGCGAATCCCACAGGAGCGCGCTCAGCAGTACCTGGCCGACTTGAGTGTCGCGCCGGTCACTGAAGACGGTAGGGCCGTGGTTGCGCTGCTCACCGGTGAGGTCGCGCGGCCTTCCCCAAAACTGCGCGAGAGGCTCGCCGCGGTGAAGGACTCGATGCTGGCGATGCGCAAAGCCTCGGACGAGGAAAAAACAGAACTGCGAATTTTGGCAGCCAACGAGCTGGCTGATCGCCGGGCGCAGCTGATTCGGCAGGCCGAACAATTGAAAGCAGGGAGCGCGGCTCAATGACCGATACCACTGAACAGAAAAAGCAGGCTGAGGCCAGCTTCAAAAACTTCCACCGCAGCCTCTGCGAGCGCTTCGGCTACTTCCACGATGAGATCGACTGGCAGCGTGACCTAGTTTCGCTGGAAGAGCACATCGCCACTCAATTCAGCCACGTCAATGCGGAAAACGCGGCGCTGCGTGGACAGGTGCAAGCGCTGCAGCGCGGTGCCGGCCAGTTTCAGGAACAAAACGATGCTTTGCTCGAAGGCATGACACGCATCATGCAGTCGACTCGCTTGGGCGACCCGGCGTTTGCCATAGCGTGCGAAGTGGTTGGGGAGCTTGAGCATTCCGCTGGCAGTCGAGCGGGTGGGGAAGGAACAGAATCCAGCCTCTCGCTTTCGCTCAGACTTCCGAAAGGTTCGCGCGCGCATGAGGCTGGTGAGCAGAGTTTATGCAACGAAAAAAGCGTGATCAAGGGGGTGGACCATGGCTGACAAAATCTCCGTGAACTGCCAGGCCAAGCTTTCCGAGGCTATCACCGCTATCAGTGCCATGTACCGCGACAAGAAGTTCGTCGTGGTCTCGCTGCGCCCCGGCAAGGACCGAACGCTGGACCAGAACCGGCTGTGGTTCGCGATGTACAAGCGTATTTCCGAGATGACCCAGATCGGCGACGCGGCCGACGCCAGGTGCTACTGCAAGCTGCACATCGGGGTGCAGATCCTGCTGAGCGAGGACGCTGGTTTTCAGTCTGAGTGGTATCGAGTGATGCGGCACCTGCCATACGAGGCGAAGCTCGCCCTGATGGGGGAGTGCAAGCTCTTTGGTCCTGACGGGTTCCCGGTGACCAGCCTGTTCAATCGCGCCCAAGGCGTTGCCTACACCGACCGCATTGTCGCGCGCTTTGCGCCGCAGGGCGTGTACTTCGATGATCTGCTGAGCCAGGAGGCTGCGTGACGATCGAGCGAAAACCGCCCCGCGCCAAAACATGCCGCGTCCCAACTTGCAGGGAATCATTCGTCCCTGCGCGCCTTGGACAGGCAGTGTGCAGCCCAGCCTGCGCGCTGAAGGATGCGCCACGGAACGAGCGGAAGGCGAAGCTGGCCATCGCCCAGCGCAATCGCCGCGAGATAAAGGTGCGCAAGGAGGCTCTGAAAACTCGCGCCGATCACCTCAAGGACGCTGAGAAGGCTGTGCGCGATTACCGGCGTACCTACGAGCTGAGCATCGGCAGCGGCTGCATCAGCTGTGGAGAATCGCAGGAATCGATTCTTGCGGCGCAGGGCTGGAAGACTGGCGGCGCGTTCGACGCCGGCCACTTTCTCGGCAAGGGCGCCCGGCCGGAGCTGCGGCTGGTGCCGACCAATATCTGGCTTCAATGCAAAAGCTGCAATGCTGGCTCATCCAAGTACGCCCGAAAGGGCCAGACGGTTTCGCAAAGCTTCCGCGCTGGCCTGATCGCCCGCATCGGCCTGGCAGAAGTCGAAGCGCTTGAAGCCGACCATGAACCACGAAAACACACCGTAGAAGAACTCAAGGCGATCACCGCTGAATACCGGGCCAAGACCCGAGAACTGAAAGAGGGGCAGGCAGCATGAAACTGATCAACGCAAGGCAGGTATGGACTGAGGCTCAGCACGAATCGAACGCTTCGATCAGCGCTGCGGCCATTGACCGGGCACAGTCGGCACCGGTTAAGAAGGGGGCCCGGATGCGTCGGCATGAAGCCGTATTCGCCGCACTTGGTGAAGACAAGGAAGAGCGCATTCAGGTTGTGCGCGAAAGGATCAGTATCAGCGAGACGCGTCGCACGCCAGTTGGCCGCTCAACCGCACGCGCCGCGCATCTGGCGATGATTGGCAAAGTACTGCGCGCGATCGACACGCTGCCGTTCCAAGTACAGCAGTTCGGGCACTACCTGTATCACCCGGCGATGAACATGCGACATCTACTGAACGCGGTACTGCTGATCACTGCCAAGGCGGCGCTACCCGATCTGACCTCGGCCAAGCGAGTGAAGGCGCAGTACCTCGTTACTCTGGCCCTGCAGTCGTACAAAGGAGAGGTTCAGGGGGCGGCGGAGTGGGGGCCGGCGCGGGTGTCGGCTGAGATGGATGCCTTCTTCGGTGTGACAATCGACCCGAAAAATTGGACGCGTGACTGGTTGGGATTGTGGGAATCCCTGAAAGAAGTCATTAAGGAAGTGGATATTCAGGCACAGCAACCGCTATGGCAGGTGATCCACGCGGAAAAAGATCAAGAAGCGGCATAATCATGTTGACATGACGGCGTTTCGGGCGTACTTTTCCCATAGTGCACAAGTAACGCGAAACGCGCTTAGACATTCAAGCCCGGCCAAGCGCCGGGTTTTTTGCTGAGGTGATATGGATACTGCCGGCCACCAGCTCGACCAAATCTACTTCGTCACAATTTACCTACCTGGTTTCTTTTCGTTTGTATTGGTCATCGCCTTATCAGTGCTTCGGAGGCGGTTTTTCGTCATACCGCACTGGATAGCTATTTTGCTCTTTACGATAGGGTTGCTGATCATCGGCGGTGCGTTACCAGTATGGCGAGCACTCTTTCCTGAGCCATGCCTTTACTACCCTTTTAAGCCATTGAGCCCGTGTTGGATGGAGCCATCAGCAGCATTTCAGATGGGACTATTTGGCGGGCTTGTCGGTGCGCTAATTGCGCTGGTGGTACTCAAGGTTTCGCGGGTAGCCGCTAGGAAAATAAGCCGTGTCAGGTAGTAGAAAGCCCGCCCAGTGCGGGTTTTTTTATGTCTTGAATTTACCTGTAGCCAGGACAGCGCTCGGGAAGGCCTAGTAGCAATTTAATGGCGCTCAGTACAAGATGCTCCTCCTAATGATCGCCACGGAGAGCGATATGAACGAAGTGAATGTGCCAGTAAAACGCAACGTAAGCTTCCTGCTTGGTCTTGGAATCGTTTTCTTTCCCATCGTGTTTGTTTGGTTTCTGTTAAGGAAGGAGCATTCGGTTCTTGCGCGCATCATTGGTTTCGGGTGGCTGATTTTGGGCATTCTAGCGATATCTGTAGCACCATCTTCCGGCACTCGAAACTCAACGCAATCCACAGCCTCGATCGCAACTGCACCGGCAACTGTCTCCTCATCAGCACCCGCGACTGCACCCGCGGAGCCTATGAAGGCATACACCGCGATTCAGGTTGCCAAGAGCTATGATGAGAACACTGTTGCTGCTGATGCGCTATTCAAAGACAAGAAGGTAAAAGTCACCGGGCGTATCACCGATATCAACACCGACTTCATGGGTAACCCCTATCTGGTTCTTGCTGGTACCAACCAATTTATGGGACCGCAATTTAAATTCGAAAAATCAGATATGTCCGTTATGGCTGCTCTGAAGAAGGGCGCCACTGTGAGCGTTATCTGTACGGGCATTGGTGATGTTGTTAAAACTCCAATGTTCGAGGATTGCTCAATGGCTAAGTAGTTTGCCTCCGCGCAGCGTTTTTCGTAGTAATCAAGCCCTTGCACTCGCAGGGGCTTTTTCGTTTTCGGCCCACATACCCATTGCTCGGAGCTGGGAATGCAGTGGAGCTGATTCAGTCTGCAGGCCACGGCCTGCCATTTTCCTAACTCCCTAAAGGGGAGGAACCGAGATGCCAAACATGCCAGACAAACCAGACACATGGGCGATAGCGCTTGCGTGGTTGAGCCAGCATTCGCCGATCCTCTATGCGGCTGCGCTGTCCTGCGCTATGGCCGTCTTGAGGATCACTTACGGTGGCGGCACGCGTCGCCAGATGTTGGTGGAAGGCGCCATTTGCGGCGGCCTGACCCTGACCATCATCAGCGGCCTGGACTTCTTCGGACTGCCACAGAGCATGGCCACCTTTGCCGGTGGCTGGGTTGGCTTCCTGGGTGTGGAGAAGATTCGGAACATCGCGGATCGGGTGACTGACTTCAAGTTGCCGGCTCGGAAAGGCGAGTAGGCCTCTTCAGGCTCTAGCTCGTTTAAGGGTAATTGCGAGCATTATCGAAGACGTGATTCCAGGCATCAGGAATATGCATGTGGCCTCTGGGATCTCGCGAAGGTAGTAGGCGACGATCAAGCCCCAGACCATGGTCAACACTGCACCAAACGCGAGTAGCCGAGGATTTCGAATATGGGGCGATGCTGCCATTGCGAGCGCGTAGATTTTCCAGGCCGAACCGATGCCGAAAATCGAGATGAGGCAGATACCAATGGATGCGGCAACCACGAAAAGGGTGGTCGGAGCGATAAATATGGCAGGGACAAAAAGTCCGATCATGCCCGCAGTGAAAAGTAGCGTGATCGGTAGAAGGCCGACAACTGCACCAATTGAAAACACGATGCGCAGTTTTGTCAGGTTATCCATTTCCCACGCCTTGAGTCTTTTAACGCCAATCAGGCGGCTTTATTACCGGTATCCGACCACCATGGCAAGCATTGAGTGAGGCATGGCTGGGTAGATGTGCCGCAGGTGAGTGCGGCACGGATGTCCAGATCTTAAAAAGTCTCTTTTTTGTGGCCTGTGCGGGCTTCTCTGTGTTTGCGGTCAAGCTCAATGAACTCGTCTGTCGGCTCGCCATTGTGAAGTGCTACATATCGTTCTGACTCTTGTCGTGTAAGTCCGACAAACAGTTCTTTGTCGGATTCAACTATGAGCGCTCCCGTCGCTTCCAATTGCTTCCTGTTGAAGCTGGGAAGATACAGGGGCTCCACTCCCGAGTTCAGTAGGCCACAAGCACTCACCGCCTCATCCTCAAATTGATACGGGCCGCCGACATAATCACCGTCGGCCTGCGAGTCCTCGATCTGATAGCAGTATTGATCGATCGGGAGCGCGGGTGGCTGTGCCCCATGTTGAATTGCGATAAGTGCCACGTTTGGGCGGCGCACAACACTGTATCTGTCGTTCATTGAATCCATCCTTGTGTTTGACGCTTACCAATACCGTCAACCAGTTTGCATTTCAAGCAATCGGGACAATCCATGACAATCAGACAACCCGACTGGAAGGCGATCTAGCATGCCCACCCAGCCGAGATTGCAAACTTCAGGGCTTACTGAGCAGGCAAGCAACGATCCCGGGGTTCACACATTCCGGAGCGATCGTGAAAATGACGACTGCTACTGCAAGCACTAAGTAAATTGTGTTTTTCATCCTTCGAGCCTCGTTGGTTAATGAGCGCTCATTAGGCCGGGCTGGCTCGCGAATAGGCGGGCAATCTGCCCCTCTTTTAGGGGCGAACTCTGAATTGAGAAGGTTCTTCTGGTATGAATCGGCCGCTTCCTCCTGCGTCATTGGTCGAGCTATCCGATCTTTCGGATTTCGGCACTCGCCTGATGCCTGCCCCCGAAGTATGGGAATGGCTCCAAACCGAGATCCTCACCGAGACTGGCAGCATCCACAACGAGGACCATGCCCATCTGATCGACGCGGACATTCGTGTGATGTGGGCTTCTGCTGCCTTCACGAAGAAAGGGCAAACGGTGGTTGGCCAGGCTGAGCAGGTAGCGTTCCGCGCGGGTGGCTGGCAGAAGGCCCGGATGGAGCAGCAGATGCGTGATTGGTTCGGCGAAGTGCCGGGCTACATCATCACCCTGGCCGCCGACTACTGCGCTGACTGCTCCGATGCTGACTTCTGCGCTCTGGTCGAGCACGAGCTGTATCACATAGCCCAAGCGACCGATAAGTACGGCCAGCCAGCCTTCACCCAAGAAGGTCTTCCCAGGCTTGAGATGCGCGGACACGACGTTGAAGAGTTCGTCGGTGTAGTCCGCCGCTACGGTGCAAGCCCGGCAGTTCAAGAGCTGGTGGACGCTGCAAACAATCCTGCTGAGGTGGGGAAATTGAACATATCGAGGGCCTGCGGAACCTGTCTGCTCAAGTCGGCCTGATTCTGGACAGGCTCTGGACGGATGAAAATCTATGGCAGCCCTTCAAAACGACGTGAAGGCCTTTATCGTTCAGGCCTTGGCGTGCTTCGACACGCCTTCACAGGTTGTTGAAGCCGTCCAAAAGGAATACGGGATATCGGTGACCCGCCAACAGGTGGAGACACACGACCCGACAAAGACATCAGGGAAAGGCCTGGCCAAGCGCTGGGTGACGATGTTTGAAGATGCCCGCAAGCGCTTCCGCGAGGAAACCGCCGAGATCCCGATCGCGAACCGAGCATATCGACTCCGCGCCATGAACCGGTTTGTCGAAAAGGCCGAATCGATGAAGAACATCGGCTTGGCCATGCAGATACTGGAGCAGGCTGCGAAGGAAGTCGGCGACGTCTACGTCAATCGCCACCGGAAGGATGAACCAGATGACGAACCGGCAATCCCGACGCGTATTCAGGTCGATGTAGTGGATGCGAGGAAGCCGAATGCCGAGCCTTAACGTTCCGCAGTCGCAGTTCCTCCTGTTGCCCCACAAGTTTCGCGCCTTCGTTGCCGGCTTTGGCTCCGGGAAAACCTGGGTTGGATGCTCGGCGCTCAGCAAGCATTTCATGGAGTGGCCCGGCGTCAACGCTGGTTACTTCGCGCCGACCTACCCGCAGATCCGCGACATCTTCTATCCAACAATGGAAGAGGTGGCCTACGACTGGGGGCTGAAGACCAAGATCAACCAGGCGAACCATGAGGTTCACATCTACAGCGGCCGGCAGTATCGCGGCACTGTGATTTGCAGGTCGATGGAGAAGCCGCAGACCATTGTGGGCTTCAAGATCGGTCACGCTCTGGTCGATGAGCTGGACGTGTTGACGTCGATCAAGGCGCAGCAGGCTTGGCGCAAGATTATTGCCCGGATGCGGTACAACATGCCCGGGCTGAAAAACGGCGTGGACGTGACCACGACGCCGGAAGGCTTCAAGTTCGTCTTTCTCCAGTTCGTGAAGCAGTTGCGCGACAAGCCGGCGCTGAAGGAAATGTATGGGCTGATCCAGGCCAGCACCTTCGACAACGAACTGAACCTGCCTGACGACTACATCGCCTCGCTGATGGAGTCGTACCCCGAGCAGCTGATCCGCGCGTACTTAAACGGTCAGTTCGTCAACCTGACGTCCGGGTCGATCTACCACGCCTACGATCGCAAGCTGAACCAGTGCTTCGACACGGTCCAGTCCGGCGAGCCGCTGTTCATCGGCATGGACTTCAACGTCGGCAAGATGGCGGCGATCACCCATGTCAAACGTGATCAGGGCCTGCCGCGAGCCGTGGACGAGTTGATGGATGGCTACGACACGCCGGACATGATCCGCCGCATTAAAGAACGCTACTGGGAACACACCGGCAACGACTTCAGAAAGACCTGCGAGATCCGTATATACCCGGACGCCTCCGGTGATTCCCGTAAATCGGTCAATGCCAGCCTCACCGATATCGCCATGCTCAAGCAGGCAGGCTTCACGGTCATCGCGCCGGCTGCCAATCCGCCAGTGAAGGACCGGATCAACGCCATGAACGCCATGTTCTGCAACGCGCAGGGCGAGCGGCGCTACCTGGTGAACCCGTTCACATGCCCGACCTACGCCGACGGCTTAGAACAGCAGATATGGGCACCCAACGGCGAGCCGGACAAGAGCCAAGGCAACGACCACGCCAACGATGGCGGTGGTTACTTCATTCACCGCGAGTACCCGATCATCAAACCGGTCACCGCTATCAAAATGGGATACGCCCGATGAGCAACGACGTCTCCTTCAAGCGGGCGGACTACATCGAAGCACTGGATCGCTGGTCGACCGTTCGCGACGTTTGCGCCGGCCAGCACCGGGTTGTCGACCGACTGCCTTACATCAACGCTCACGACAAGTCGCCGGAGAACGTAGAACGAAACAAGGCCTATCGCGAACGGGCGGTGTTCAAGAATGCCACCGGTCATACGCGAAATGGCTTGCTAGGCTTGGCGTTTCACAAAGACCCGACGTTGGTCGTTGCGAAGAAGATGGAATATCTGCAGGACAACGCCAACGGCTCCGGTGTGAGCATCTACCAGCATTCGCAGGGCACGCTCGAAAAGGTGCTTGAGGCTGGGCGGCATGGTCTGTACGTCGACTATCACCAAGACAGCGGCACCGGTGGGCACTCGGTGATCCTGTCGTATTGCGCCGAGGACATCATCAACTGGCGTACAGGCATGGTGAACGGGCACAGCGTGCTTACCCTGGTGGTGTTGCGCGAGTCGCCGGAGATCGAAGACGGCTTCGGTTTCAAGGTGGTCGAACAATACCGGGAACTGGCTCTCGAGGATGATGGCTTTGTCTGCCGCGTTTGGCGCCGATCCGGGCCGAAAGGTGGCGGGCCGTTGGCCGTTGTTCAGGAGTTCAAGCCCACAGGAGCCGCCGGGCGCTTGAAAGAGATCCCGTTCACCTTTGTCGGCGCGCAGAACAACGATCCGAGTATCGACGAGTCACCGCTTTACGACATCGCCATGATCAACCTGGGCCATTATCGGAACAGCGCCGACTACGAGGACAGCGTCTTCTGGTGCGGCCAAGCCCAGCCATGGATTTCCGGACTGGACGAGCAGTGGCGCGACTGGATGGAGAAGAACGGCGTTTACGTCGGCTCCCGCGCTCCGATGATGCTGCCTGCCGGTGGTCAGTTCGGGTATGCCCAACCATTGCCGAACACGCTGGTCAAGGAGGCAATGGCCGACAAGAACCGGATGATGATCGAACTCGGCGCCCGGATGGTCGTGGCCTCTCTCTCGACCAAAACGGCGACCGAAGCCCGTGGTGATCAGTCAGCATCGACATCGGTGCTCGCCGGCTGCGTGGCGAACGTCAGCGAGGCGTACACCCGGGCGATCATGTGGTGCTGCACCTACATGGGCGTCGACGACGCGAAGGTTGCATACCAGATCAACCAAGAGTTCGTGGAACTGACGGCAGATCCGCAAATGATCACCGCGCTGGTCGGCCTCTGGCAGAACGGTGGATTCGCCAAAGCGGATCTTCGGGCCTATCTGCGCAGACTGGGCCTGATCGCGCCAGAGCGCACTGACAAGCAGATCGATGACGAGCTGGCAGAGCAGGGCGACGGCCTGGGCCTGGACGATGAGGGCGTAATCGATGGCAGCAAACCAAGCAATCCTTGACGCCACGATCCGGCACGCGGTCTTCCTTGAAAAACTTAAGGCCGGGGAGGTTGGCAAGTTCGCTCCCTTCCTCAAGGAGATCGACCGCTCGATCCGCGACCGGCTCACCCAGTCGGATCTGACCGAGTACAACGTGAGGCGGCTGGAAGCGCTACTGAAAGAGGTCGACAGTCTGCTGCTGGGCATCTTCGACCGTTACAGCGCGCAACTGAACCTCGACCTGATCGACATCGCCAACTACGAGGCTGAATTTGAGGCGTCGAGCCTGGCCCGGTCGGCTCCGGTTGGTGTCTCGTTGGATGTAGTCGCGCCGACGGCAGCGGCTATTCGCACTGCGGTGCTGACCAATCCCCTCAGTGTGCGCGGCACCGGCGGCGGTAAGCTGCTGAAGTCGTTCATCAAGGGCTGGACCAGTGCCGAGCGTGAGCGTGTCACCGGCGCGATCCGGCAGGGATTCTTCGAAGGGCAGACGAACTTCCAGATCATCCGCAACATTCGCGGCACCAAGGCAGCCGGCTACAAGGACGGCATTCTCGCCACCACTAACCGCAATGCCAGCACGGTGGTGCACACAGCGATTCAGCATGTGTCGTCACAGGCGCGAATGGAGGTGGCCAAGGCCAACACGGACATCGTGTCCGAGGTTGAGATGGTCGCCACGCTGGACAGCAAGACCAGCCAGCAGTGTCGGTCGATCGATAAGCGACGGTTTCCGGTCGACTCCGGGCCGAGGCCTCCGTTTCACCCGAACTGCCGCACTACGTTTGTCCTGCTGACCAAGCTCAGCGAGATGTTCGCCAAGGGCGCTACCCGCGCTTCGGTGGGCGCAGATGGAGCGGGGCAGGTCAGTGCTAGCCTCGACTATTACCACTGGCTTCAACAGCAGCCGGCGTCGTTTCAGGACGTCGCGATCGGCCCTGTTCGGGCCAAGCTATTCCGGGAGGGTGGATTGACCGTTGAGCGTTTCGCCGAGCTGCAGCTGGATCGCAACTTTGCGCCGCTGACGCTGGCACAAATGAAGGGGCTCGAGCCTCTGGCATTCGAGCGCGCGGGAGTCTGATATAGGATCGTGGCTCTTATCAAGGAGCCGTTATGGATCAGGTCATTCAAAGGAAAATCGAAGAAGCCTTGAAGGGGCTTTTCACCGCCGTTTCAATGCTCCAGGAAGCCTATCCGGGCAAACCTTTCACTCCGGATGGTCGCCTTGTCGGAGACATCGGCGAAGTGGTCGCGAGTCTGGCTTACGACCTGACACTGAATGAAGGTCTGACCAAGCACCATGACGCTGTCACAAGCGATGGTCGAAATGTGCAAATCAAAACCACCTTCGGCACCAGCCTTACTTTCCCAGTTCACCATGTGCCTGATTATTACCTCGGCATTCGAATGAATCGGGATGGAACGTTTGAGGAGATCTACAACGGTCCGGGGCGTTTTATCCAGGCGGCGCTCTCGGGGCGGAAGGCCACGAAGACAGGCCTTCATGGTGCGCTAATGCCAATGCTCAAGCGATTAAATCAGACGGTTCTCGAAGAAGATCGCATACCCAAACGCTAATTCACATCAAGCCCGGCCAAGCGCCGGGTTTTTTTATGCCTGCAAAGCGGGCAACACATACCCAAGGGGTGCATCAACGTGGCAGAAGAAAACGAAATCGACCTGGACAATCCGGCAATTAAGGCCGCTATCGCGACTGCCGTTGAGGCCTCCGTATCTGGTCTGAAAACCAAGAACTCCGAATTGCTGGGCAAGCTGAAGGACACCACTACCAAGCTGTCGCAGTTCGAAACCCAATTCGAAGGCATCGACATCGACGCCGTCAAAGGCCTTCTCAGCCGGGCCGGCCAAGACGAGGAAACCAAGCTGCTGACTGAGGGCAAGGTGGACGAAGTATTCAACCGCCGTACTGAGCGCCTGCGTGGCGACTATGACAAGCAGTTGAAGACTGTCACCGCGCGAGCCGAGAAGGCCGAAGCATTCGCCGCCAAGTTCCAGGGCAAAGTTCTGGGCGATTCGGTTCGCGGTGCAGCGCTTAAAGCCGGCGCTCTGCCGGAAGCAACGGACGACATCATCCTGCGCGCCAAGGGCGTGTTCTCGCTGAACGAAGAGGGCGAAGCGGTCGCCGTTGATGAATCCGGCCAAGTCATCCTCGGTAAAGACGGCAAGACCCCTCTGACTCCGCTCGAATGGGCGGAATCCTTGCGCGAAAGCGCACCTCATCTGTGGCCAAGGGCTTCAGGGACACAAGCCCCGGGCGGGGGTGGCGGCCAGGCTGCATTCAAGCGCTCCGAAATGACTGCCGAGCAAAAGCGCGACTACCAGCGCAAGCACGGCCAAACCGCATACCTGCAATTGCCCAAGTAAGGGGATTCACCCATGGCAACGACTGTGAACAGCGACCTGATCATCTACAACGATGAGGCGCAAACCGCATACCTGGAGCGTGTCCAGGACAACCTCGACGTATTCAACGCATCGTCCAACGGCGCGATCGTGCTCGACAACGAGCTGATCGAAGGCGACTTTCGCAAGCGCTCGTTCTACAAGATTGGCGGCTCGCTGGAGCATCGCGACGTCAACTCCACCGGCAAGGTGACCGCGAAGAAGATCGGCGCGGGCGAAGCCGTTGGCGTCAAGGCGCCGTGGAAGTACGGCCCATACCAGACCACCGAAGAGGCTTTCAAACGCCGCGGTCGTCCGGTCGACGAGTTCTCCCAGATCATCGGCGCCGACGTTGCTGACGCCACACTGGAAGGCTTCATCCAGTACGCCACCGCCGCACTGCGCGCCTCGATCAGCTCCAATGCTGACATGGTGGTTTCGGCCAACATCGAGACCGACGGCAAGAAGACCCTGACTCGAGGCATGCGCAAGTTCGGCGACAAGTTCGGCCGTATCGCGCTGTGGGTCATGCACTCCAGTGCTTACTTCGACATTGTCGACGAGGCGATCGCGAACAAGGTTTACGAAGAGGCCGGTGTCGTCATCTACGGCGGCCTGCCAGGCACTCTCGGCAAGCCGGTGCTGGTCACCGACACCGCGCCCGCAGATGTGATCTTCGGCCTGCTGCCAAACGCTGTGGTGATCACTGAATCGCAAGCGCCTGGCTTCCGCTCCTACGCGGTGAATGACGAAGAGAACCTGGGTATCGGCTACCGCGCTGAAGGCACCGTCAACATCGATGTGCTCGGCTACAGCTGGAAGGAGGCCGCTGGCGGCGCGAACCCAACGCTTGCCGCCGTGGGTTCGGCTGCGAACTGGGTCAAGCATTCCAACAGCAACAAGGTGACTGCTGGCGTGATGATCTCCCTAACCACTACGCCACCAGCCGGCGGCTGAAACTGGCACTGACAGCGGCCAGCGATGGCCGCTACGGAGACTTTTATGGAACTGGTTTACTCCACTCAGAATTCGGATTTCGATCCGGAAAAGCGGTACCGCAATCCAGCGCACTTTGATCGGCCAGAGTCTGGCGTAACCCATGCGGTCGTGATCGGCGATTGGCCAAAGGTCGTCGAGGCGTATGAGGCCTTGGGTGTCGAGGTATCGGTGTTGCAGCCTTTGATCAGCCGCCCGGTTGATTCGGGTAATGCTGACGCCATTGCCGGTCTTGAACTGGACAACGCCACGCTACGCGCTGAACGCGACGGAATTCTGCGACTGATCGACGCCGCCGAAGGGCAATCGGATCTGGAACACCCGGGCGCCGGCGAACTGCCAATCCGTTTGTTTGGTGCGCTGAAAGCCATTCATGAAGGTTTCGAAGCCCTCACGGGTGAACGTGACAATTTGGCTGGCGAGGTTGAATCTCTCCGCGCTGAAGTCGAACGCCTCAAGGCAGCAGCGGAGCCGGTCGACAATGCCGAGAAGATTGCGAACCTCAAGGCGCAACTCGACGCCGCCAGCGTGACGTATCGGGCGAATGCCTCGGTAGAATCGCTGGAAAAGGCAGTTGCTGACTTGCAGCAGGCTTAACAATCCGGGTGCCCGGCAACGTGGCATCCGATCCAGAAAACCACAGCGAGCTGATTCATGACTCTCATCATCGAGGACGGTACCGGCAAGCCTGACGCCGAAAGCTACGCATCTGCCGAGGACTTGGCCATGTACGCCGTGAAGTTCGGCGTGGTCATCCCGGCGGAAGTGCCAGCACAGGAAGCGCTGCTGCGTCGCGCCGCACTGGCGATGGATGGCATGACGTGGAAGGGCCGGAAGACCAACAGCGAGCAGGCTCTGTCCTGGCCGCGCCGGGGTGTCGAGTTGGATTACGAGATCAAGCCCGATAACTACCTGCCAGCGCGGATCCAGTACGGCCAAATGGCGCTGGCTGCCGAGATCCATACCGACGACGTCGACCCGATCGAGAAACGCAAAGGCGCGGTAACGCTGGAGCGTGTCGAGGGCGCGGTAACTCGCGAGTACGCGACGATCCCGAACACCAGCGGCCGACTGTTGCCGGCGGCGCCGGATCGTCCGAGCGCAACCCAGTTTGCTGACTATCTACAGAAACGCGGTCTGTTCGCCGTGCGCGCATAGCTGAAACGGAGCCAACATGGCCTTCTATGACGAAATGGCCATGATGGCTCTGGAGATGATCACAGAGTTCGGCCAGCCCGTGACCATCAGCAAGACGGAGCCGGGCGAGTATGACCCGGAGACGGGCGGCGAATCGCCAGGCGCCACCATCGAGCAGACCGCCCAAGGCATCCTGCTCGACTTCACCGGCCAGGAATTCCAGAACAACAGCCTCATCAAGCAGGGCGACAAGAAATTGAAGATCGCCGCGCAGGGACTGGAGTGGGTGCCGGACTTGCTCAACAAAGTGATCATTAAGGGGCGCACTTGGTCCATCGTGCCGCCGCTGAAAGAGGTCAACCCGGCCGGCACCACAATCCTTTATGAGCTGCAGGTGCGGTCGTGAGCAAATACTCTGGCCTCAACGGCAGTTTCGCCGAGAACATTCGCCAGTTCGCCGAGCAGGCCCAGGCCGGGCTCGACGCCACCTTCCGCGAGATCGTTATCGAGATCGGCAGCAGCGTCATCCGCATGTCACCGGTGGGCAACCCCGAGATCTGGGCCGCGAACGTGGCGCATCGCGCGACCAACACCCGCGCTGCCGATGACTACGATTTCAAAGTCGCCGTGCGCAACACACTCATCAATCTCGACGAGAGCAATTTCACCAAGGCCGGGAAGCTAAAGCGCGGCGTGAAGTACGCCAAGCCGCTGACAAAGACCGAGCGCGATCAGAACTTGAGCGTGAATGGACTGGTTGCGGGCAAGGATTACGTCGGCGGCCGATTCCGCGGCAACTGGCAGTTCTCGATCGGGGCGCCGGCAGAAGGCGAACTTGATCAGGTCGATCCGGCCGGCGGCATCACACTGGCGAAGCTCAGGCTTCAAGTCGAGCAGCTGACTATTGGGCAAACGGCGTACATCGTGAACAACCTGCCATATGCGGTGCCGCTCGAGTACGGCCATTCGAAACAGGCACCGGGCGGCATGGTGCGTATCACGCTCGCGCGATTCCAGCAGATCGTCGACGAAGCCATCAGGAACAATCAGGTATGAGCCACAACATCATCGCTTCGATCTACGAAGCCCGGCTGATCGCTTGGGCGAAGGCTTTGCCGACCCCCATCAAGGTCGTCGTCGAGAACGAGGCCTATGAGCCCGGAAATGGTGTCACCTACCTGCGAGTTTTCACTCTGCCGGGCGACACCGCAAGCGGCACGCTTGCCGGTGATCACAAGCTGTTCACTGGTGTGTTTCAGGTCAGCATCGTGACACCAGCAGGGAAGTATCGCGGCGCGGCCGGCGCGTTGGCTGACCAGATCGCCGCGCTGTTTCCGCTATACGAGCGAAACACGAAGGGCGCGCTGACCGTGGTGACCATGACACCGGTCGAGCAGGGCCCCGGCATTTCTGGCGACACAATCTACACAGTACCGGTGTCGTTCATGTACCGAGCCGATACCGACTGATCTGCTGAGGTAGAATTCCATCATCAACTCTTAAGAGCGGACTGATGATGGATGAAAATCGGAAGCAACGGCTCCAATACCTCAGCGAATTGGTGGATGCCCACTGCTATCGAAACCGTGAGGAAATTGGCGGGAGCGACCGGTGCCTATGTACTGGGTGCGGCGCATGGCTGATGCCGGCCGAAATCATCAAATGGTACGAAGAACTGCATGCTTGTTGTCCACACTGCGGACTCACCGGCGTGGTTGTCGGTTCGAAGTCCGGCATACCGCTGGATGAAGTGCGTAGCAATATGAAGCTTGAGTAGCACTATCTAATCCGCCCATTGGGCAAACCCAGAACCCGCCATCGAGCGGGTTTTGTCATTTCTGGAAGAGAGGAAAAACCCCATGGCCGGCATTCAAATGCCCAACGGCGCAACGTTCGAAATTGCTTCCGCCTATGGCACTGCAATCTCATTCACTGCCTTGACCAATGCCAACCCGGCAGTGACGACCGCGGCAGCCCACGGTCTGGCCGAGGGCGACATCATCGCCCTCAGCTCTGGCTGGACCCGCCTGGACGGCCGCGCCGTGCAAGTCGGCGAGATTGCCAGCGGCACCTTTGCGCTCGATGGCGTGAATACCACGAACATTCAGCAGTATCCGGCCGGCTCGGGCGTCGGTGCCGCCCGCGAGGTAACGACCTTCACCGAGATCTCGAAAATCACCGAGCTCGGGTCGAGCGGCGGCGACCAGCAGTTTCTGACGTTCGGCTTCCTGGCTGACGATGATGACCGCCAGATGCCGACCACCAAGAATCCAATCACCCTGACCATCACGGTCGCCGACGATCCGTCGCAGCCCTATGTCGATGTCTGCGAGGCCGCGGACGACGACAAACAGGCTCGCGTTCTGCGCCTGAACCTGCCGGGCGGCAGCCGCATCATCTACAACGGCTACGTCTCGATCACTTCGACCCCGACCATGTCGCGCAACAACCTGATGACCCGCGTTATCAGCATCGCGCTGACCGGTCGCCCAACCCGTTACAGCGCCTCGGCGTAAGGAAGGCACATGGCAAAGTTCACACTCGCCCGGAATCCAACCTTCAACCACGTCGTCATGCTGCCAACGGTTGGTGGTGACCCGGTCAGCGTTGGGTTCGAATTCAAATATCGCGATCGCACCGAACTGGCCGGGCTCTACGCGGAGTGGGGTGAGCGTCACAAGGCGCTCAAGGAGAAAGCGGAAGAGGCCGGCATTGAGCAGTTCACGGCTTTGCTGATTGATCTGCAGGTCGAGCAGCTGAAGGCGATTGTCGCCGGCTGGGATATTGCCGAAGAGTTCACCGACGAAAACCTGCGCATCCTGGTCAAATCAATCGCCGCCACGCCGGGCGCGGTGCTGGCCGCTTATTCCGATGCCTTCAGCAACGCACGCTTGGGAAACTCCTAAGCGTCTCCCGCAAGCTGTACGAGCCGGGGCCGTCAGCCGAATCGCTGGCGGCCTTCGGCCTTTCTCTTCGTGACATACCCGATGAGATCTGTGAGGTCTGGCCTGATGTCTGGCAGGCCTTCAAGGTCTTCGAGGCCATGGGCACCCAGTGGCGTACAGGCGCGTGCGGCGCTACCGGACTCGATTACACGTCAATTCGCCATGTCGCCGGCTTCCTCGGGCTTACCCGGTCGGAGGTCGCCGGCGTCTTTCCAGACATCCGCGTCATGGAAGCCGAAGCCCTGCGGGTGATGGCGGAACGGAGGGACAGTAAATGAGCACCACTTTCGCGTCCCTCGGCATCGAGGTGAACTCCTCGTCCGCATCCAAGGCGGCTGACGATCTCGACAAGTTGGTCGACTCGGCAGTTGATGCCGAAAAAGCGATTGATGATCTCGGCAAGTCGGGCGAGGACCTGGCCAACACCGGCAAGAAGATCAGTCAGGCCGAGAATGAGGCTGCTCAGGCCATCGACAAGGCCAACGGCGCCAAAGAGCGCCAGGTCGATGCCAGTCGCAAGGCAGGTGCCAGCGCGGCCAGTGAAATCGCAATCATCAGCCAGCTCGACAAGGCGATGTCCGGCAACATCGGCAGCATGGAGCAACTGATCCAGGCTGAAGGCTTGCTGGAACGCGCTCGCAAGGGCGGTCTCGTCACCATCGAGCAGCAGGAGTCCTATCAGGATCGGCTTGGCAAGGCGTATGAGCGGATCGAGAAAGCCGAAGCCAAGGAGATGGCGCAGAAGCAGCGGCTGATCGACGCTGAAAACCGTCAGATCGAAGCTTTGAAGCGCACGGTCAACGGCATCGACCCGGTCACTGCGAAGTTGGCAAAGCTGGAGGTGCAGGAGAAAGCGCTCAACGATCTGTATAAGGCCGGCCAGATCGACTCGACTCGTTACGGTGAGGCGCTGGCGAAGATCGGCAAAGACCGTGACGGTCTGACCGCGACAGAAACTGCATTCGACAAACTGAAGCTCGGCACCCGCCAGGCGCAAGAAAACGTGATGCAGCTGACCAATGCCCTGCAGTCTGGGGATTGGGGTAGTGGTGCACGGTCTGTTGCTCAGCTCGGCGCCGGTGCGGGCGCGTCTGCCAAAAGCCTGGCCGCAGCACTGATTCCCGCCGGCTTGCTGGCCGGTGTCCTCGGCGCGCTGGGTTATGCCTACTTCGACGCACAGAAGCAGGCCCGCGAGTTCAACGTCGCCATCAACGGCGGATCGAACGATGCTGGTCAGAGCATTGCCAGCCTCAAGATGATGGCCGATACCGCAGGGGCGATCACTGAGAACTTTGCAGGCGCTCGCGAGGCTGTGATTGCACTGGCTTCCGGCGCGGCCACCAGCGGCGTCCAAATGCAGAACCTGGCTCAGGCCGCCGCGGCCATAGGAGAAGTGACAGGGAAGGGCGCTGGAGACATCGCCAAGTCGCTCGCGAATGCCGGTGACACCGCCACAGAGGCAGCGGAGAAGATCAGCGACCAGTATGGGCTGCTCACCTACGAGCAGTACCAGACGATCAAGGCGATTGATGATCAGGGAGACCATCAGCGAGCGCTGGACACCCTGAGTGAAGATCTCAATCAGTCCGCCCAGGAGCGCCTGAAGAGCTACCGCGAATCGCTGTCCGATATCGAACGTGACTGGGATCGGGTGAAGGTGGCCATCAAGGGCGCCTACGCTGAAGTCAGGTCAGAGATTTTCCCTGATCTGGCAAAGCAGATTGAGATCACCCAGCGCGTGCTGGATACCCGGAAGGGTGGTGGTGTTGCCGGTGCGCTATCCAACGGGCTCAGTTGGCTGAACTCCTCGCTGGGGCTGGATGACGGTGAGAACGACGACTCGACGCCTGCACTGGAGGCCAAGCTTGCAGGACTGAAGGCACGCTTATCAGCGAGCGAAAGCAACACTGCCGCGACTGGCGAAGCGACTCGGGCGAACAAGGAATTGATCGCTGTCCAGAAGGAACTGGACAAGCAGATGGACAACCTGAACCCGCTCGCGAAGCGTCGGGACGCGTACAAGAAACTCGACGATCAGTTCACCAAGCTCTATCAGAACGCGGAAAAGACAGGTCAGAAGTCAGCGCTGCTGGATGGTGTTCAGTTTGACGGGAAGAAGTTTTCCGGTGGCGCCTACGACCAGTTGCGCAAGGCAATCGACGAGCAGAAAAAGGACCCCAAAGCCGCTGCGGGTAGCGTCGATCTATCCGGTTTCAATGACTCGAAAAACGCGCTCAATATCGTGCTCGCCGAGTACAAAAATGCGCAAAAGGATTTGGAGGCGTCGCAAAAGGCCGGTCTGATCTCGCAGGCTGATTATTTGCAAGCGCGTGAAGCCATGATCGGCAACGAGCGCGACGAAGTTACTGCTGCGTATGAGGCTGAGATCGCCGCACTGGAAGCGGCGAAGAGCAAAGCCGGCACATCGGCCGCGCAGCGCATCCAGCTTGACCAGAAAATCGCCGACGCCCGGGCCGCCATGGTGAAGGTGCAGCAGGATGCTGACACCGAACTGAGCGTGCTGGCGAAGAACGAAGAGGGCCGGCTGAAGAAACAGACCGAGGCCGTCAACACCTATAGCAGCGCGCTGCAGCAACAAGTCAAAACTCTGCGCGAGCAGGGCCAGCGTGCGGCTGCGGGCATCGGTCTGGGAGATCGTCAGCGCGATCTGGTGAGCCAGCAGAACGGCATCGACGATCGCTTCAATCAGCAGAGGCTGGATCTGGCGAACCAGTACGGCGATGGCTCGCGCGGCATGAGCCTCGACGAGTACACGCAGAAGCTGGCGGCACTGAAGGCCACTCAGCAGGACCTGCACGATACGGTTCAAGCCAACTACGACGAGATGACAGCAGCCCAGGGCGACTGGAGTGCCGGAGCCTCGTCGGCGTGGCAGAACTATCTCGATTCCGCGCAGAACGCCGCGGGGCAGACGAAAAGCTTGCTCACCAATGCATTCAGTTCGGCAGAGGACGCTGTGGCCAGTTTCGCCATCAACGGCAAATTCTCATTTTCTGACTTCACCAAATCGGTGTTGGCGGATATGGCGAAGATCGCCACTCGGCAGGCCACCTCACAAGGGCTCAGCGCTCTGTTCGGTATTGCCGCATCAGCGGCGGGTTCATACTTCGGTGGTGGCGGCGGGAACGGATTGGCCGCCGGATCTGCCGGTGCCGTGTCGTCGGATCTCGGTGCATCGCAGGCTGGCTATACCGGTATCGATTTTTCTGGATACCGGGCAGCTGGCGGACCTGTTGCGCCGAACTCTCTGTACGAAGTCAACGAACTGGGGCCGGAGCTCTATAACGAGGGGGGGCGGTCATTCCTGATGACTGGTGCCAACGGCGGTAGTGTCACGCCGCTGACCACCGGCGGCGGGCCCGCACTGGCTGCAATGTCCGGTGGTGGCGGCAACACGTACAACTTTCCGGTTGCGGTCTCGGTGCAGACATCTGGGAGCGACGGAGCTGGTGTTTCGCAAGAGACAACCAACCAGCTCGGCAAGAGCATACAACAGGCCGCCAAAACCGAAGCGGAAACTGCGATTGCCAGAGCGTTGCAGCCGGGCGGATCAATCTGGCGCCTGACAAATGGGAGGGCCTGATGGCCATCGAGAAATTCACCTGGCCAACCGAGCGCGGGGAAACACCCGATATCAACTATCGGGTGCGTACTTCGAAGTTTGGCAATGGCTACGCGCAGAACGTCGGCGACGGCCCAAACAACAAAGAGGACTCCTACCCGGTTACCTGCGTAGGTCAGAAGTCCAAGGTGCTGGAAATCATGGCTTTCCTCGATCGGCACGCCGGGGCGAAGGCGTTTCTCTGGACAACGCCGCTCGGCGAGCTCGGTCTGTTCACCTGCAAAAATCCCGCCCCCACACCAATGGGCGGCGGCGTCTTCAAACTCACCGCCACGTTCGAGCGGGCATTCCAACCATAAGGGGCAATCATGCCGCTGATCAGTGACATCCAGGTGCTTGAGCCTGGCAGTGAAGTGCTGCTCTTTGAATTGGACGGCACGGATTACGGCGCGGATATTCTGCGCTTCCACGGGCACGCGATACCGCACACGGCCGCCGAGTTGATCGCCGCCGGCGACGACGCGGACCAGCTGCCGGCGAAAGCGATTTACTGGCAGGGCAACGAGTACAGCGCCTGGCCCATGCAGATCGAAGGCATCGAGGCGAATGGCGACGGCACGGCTGTGCGGCCAACCCTGTCGGTCGGCAACGTCAATGGGCGCATCACCGCGCTCTGTCTGGCGTTCGAGGATCTGCTTGAGTTCAAGCTGACGATGCGTCACACGCTAGGAACCTACCTGGACGCGGTGAACTTCCCGGCTGGCAATCCGACGGCGGATCCGACCCAAGAGACGATCGAGGTCTGGTACATCGACCAGAAAACCAACGAGGACGGGGAGAACGTCAGTTGGGAGTTGGCCAGCCCGGGCGACGTCGGTAACGAGTCCATCGGCCGGCAGGCCACGACCCTGTGCCACTGGTGCCTTACCGGCGGCTACCGAGGACCAAACTGCGGCTACACCGGTCCGTACGTGACCAAGGATGGCGTCGTCACCGATAACCCGGAACTGGACGAATGCGACGCCACCCTCGGCAAAGGTTGCATCCCGCGCTTCGGCGAGGGCAACCCGCTGCCGTTCGGTGGCTTCCCGGCCGTTTCGCTGATCGCACGGAGCTGATATGCGCAAACACATCTTGAACGCGATCCAGGCGCACGCAGCCGCCGAGTACCCGAAAGAGTGCTGCGGACTGCTGCTGGGCGTCGGTCGCAAGCAGCAGTACTACCCGTGCCGCAACGTATCGACCGAGCCGAACGAAGAATTCCGGATCGATCCTGAGGAATACGCAGCGGCCGAAGACATCGGCGAAGTGATCGGCGTGGTGCACTCGCATCCGGATGCCACCAGTCGCCCGTCACCGCGCGACCTGGCCATGTGCGAGGCGACGGCCATGCCCTGGCACATCCTGAGTTGGCCCGAAGGCGACCTGCGTACCGTCATGCCTTCCGGGGAGGTGCCGCTGCTCAAGCGGCCATTCGTCCACGGTGCCTGGGACTGCTGGCAAGTCTGTGCCGACTGGTACAAGCGCGAATGGGGGTTGGAGTTCGAAGCCTTCAAACGCGCCGACGGCTGGTGGGAGAGCAAGGACAACACCAGCCTGTACGAGGCCAACTACGAGGCCGCAGGCTTCTACCGGGTCGACCAGCCGCAACGCGGCGACATGATCGTGATGGAAGTGGGGCGCACGGTTTACCCGAACCACGCCGGAATCTTCCTCGGCGCCGATCCGGCACTGCCCGGCGAGGATTCCGCGACTTTCGGCCCCGGCCCGTTCCTGCTTCACCACCTGTACGGCAGGCCATCCGAGGTCATCGTTTTCGGTGGCCCGTGGCTCGAACGTACGCGCCTGATTCTCAGACATAAAGATGCACAACCAACCACCTGATGCGGCGTCGCCGCGGGAGAAAAATATGCAGAGTGTAATAGAGTCAGCAGCTAAAACCGCCAGTGGCGAACCGGTCTGGCGGCTAACAAAGGGTTAGTTGCCTTTGTTTTCCAGCATTTTTTCGATGTAGGAAACGTCCTTCAGAATGACCTCAAGTGGCCATTCGTAGGCGTCTCTTGCTTCGCCGTTTTCGCATCCACCAGCGGGCACCTCTCTGAAAAACTGTGCTGCGCGTTGCAGCGCTTCTTCATTGAACCCCGGTGTCTGTTTCAATGCATGAGTAAGCGACAAAAGCGCCATGAGAACGCCGTTCTCGAAAGGTTTCACTTGGTATGCCACATTGACCTCCAGGTCATTAACGCGCCGAAATTGGCGCAATCCCAGTCCTTGGGCTTGCAGGCAAAGGACTGGGACCCTTCTCATTTTGTTTGGGTCATGACGATCAAACGCCACAAAACCTGGGAATCGTCGGGGTGCTGGTGTTTGTTTTGGGGAGGAAATTTGTCAGGGTGGTTTGAAGTGATTTCATGACCGCACCCTTCGCACCGATAGATTCCTGATACCGGGACCTGATCGCTGATTTCATACAGCGTGTTCCAGTGAGCATTACCTGGTTGATTTGTATTCAACACCAGCTTTCTTGTCTCTGCCGTTACCAGCGCCATACCTAAACTCCATTGTTGTTGGAGGCACAACGCTACTACGATGGGATCCAACTCAGTTACTGGGCTTTCGTCCACGCTGGATGGGCGCACAGCTTGGCGAAAATCATAATCGGTTTATGATGGCTTTTCGCTTTCTCAAGGATTGGAGTCATGGCCTTTCGCATTCGGAAAAGTTTCAAAGTCGCCCCAGGCATTCGCCTCAATGTCAGTAAGAGCGGCCTCAGCACATCGATAGGCGGAAAAGGCGCGACGGTGAATCTGAGCAAGCGTGGGACGAAGGTAACGAGCAGCCTTCCGGGAACTGGGCTTTCGTCATCCAAGCTGTTTGGCGGAGCGCAGAGTGGCGTTGCTAAAACCGCGCCTACACCTATGTGGGCGCACATTGTCACATGGCTGATAATCGCCGCTGTGCTCTGGGCAATCTTCGGCTGAGCAAAGCCCAGATCCTACGCTGGGCTTCCTTGCTGACAGTTGCTAAACGCTCGGCCGATAGGATTCGGAATGCAAATCCCATGTTCGCTGATTCTGATAGCAGAGGTGAAAGTCGAATTCAGGGTGACGGAGATGCACCTTTGGGAGGCTTCCGTCGAAATCATCAATGAGTGCTGCAAAATACTTGGCGCCTAAATACACTCCGGTGATTGCCGCTGCGGGTATGACGAAATCCTGGAATTTTACTTGAGGCGTGTAATCAATTCGGCGAGCTACCCGGATCTCCTCTTCATACGACCAGTGAAGCGACTTGTAGAGAAAAAGCCGCTCGAGCATGAGCCTGTTATGTTGAGAGGATATTTCGTCATGATAGGGAAGAAGGTCGCTGTCTAGGCTTGGGCGGACAGTCGTGTAGATGGCGTTGCCCGAACTGGCTGCGATTATATTGGTGGTCTCGCACTCCAAGCCTGCCGCCTCGCTGTCTATCGCGATCACCCCTCCAGTGTGGTTTTGTCCATAATGGGCCCACATAAGCGGATTAAGCGGATTGCGGGTCAAAGACAAAACGCCTATGGCATTTCTTATCGCGAAAAGCCTATCAGCGTTGGTGGACCCGACTGTTCTGATATTCAACCCTTCATTTGTCGATTCCGCCGATGCGGCGCAATCGAAAGGATCGTTGAAATTAACCGGCTTAGTGAACCTAATTGTCCGGTTGCTCAGACATGCTTCCAGTCCGGCTAGGGTCATGTATTTGTAGACGATCATGAATGCTCCTCGTGTTTTTTTGTTCTGAAGAAGCCCAGGATGCCTAAAGTCGCCTCCGCGATATGGGATTCTGCGAACGACAATTTCCAACAGGCGTCGCCGGAAGCGCGCGGTCCTTCAGCTCAGCGTAATTCTTCGCCCGCGGCTAGGCCATCTGCGGGGGCAAACATATCGAGAAGCATCCGGTCATGTGCTTTCTGAGTAACCGAGTAAACCATGCATCGATCTAGCAGGATTGTTTTCATGCTGCGAGCTGAGGCCAAGTGCCTGGGCTCGACGGAAATTGTCGCCGTCCTGCCGCTCCGTTTATCGGTTACTTCCAGGTTGTACCGGCCAATTAAGCCGTCTTCCCGTTGCGAGTGGCCTAGGCATTTGAGGGTGAGAGTCGATTCTGACACGTGGTATCCAATGGCTATAATTTGTTCAGAAGATCGGCAAAGGCCCAAAGCATGGTGCCTACCGAGGCCACCACGAATTCATGCTTTTGAATTTTTTTGGATATGGCGCTACGAATAACTTCGTTAGCAAAAATTAGACGACGCGCATGCTCTTTTTCTGAAATTTCGTTGATGTGCAGTTCGCTTGTTTCGCTGGTTACTCCGTACAAATGGGCCCGCCTTTTTACCTGCATCAACACAACTTCGGCTGTGACACCTTCGGCAATGCCTATGATTTTTTTGACGTACCTTTCAAGAATACCCGTTACCTCGAATATCATCGCCATGCAGACGAGGAACGCTCCGAACCTCGCAAGCCACGTCCAATCTCGCGTCCAGAAGCTGATTCCGATTCCAAATGCAAGGACGACTGTCACGAGTAGATATGCTGCCGCTAGATAACGCTTTGGAATGTTGAATCCTATAGCTGCCACATCATCAATGTCTCTCATGTATTTCCTGCGAACCTCGCATCCGTTCTGGCGTGATGTGAGTCTAGCCAACCAGTTGGTTCGCTTCCTCTAGTCCGATGATATCTTGCATCCTTTCCCACAGGAGTGACCTCCATGAAATTGATCATAGGAGCGCTGGCGGTAGCGCTGTTGGCGGGGTGTGCGTCGCCCGGCGACGTGAAAAAGAATGACCCGACAATCAGCACCTCAACTGCCAAGTCGGCCAAGAAATACGCACTGTGCGTTTTCCCAAAATGGCAAGAGCAGCGTTCGACTGCGACTATGTCTGCAACCGAGGGCGGGTATCGTCTGGTGATTGCTACTGACATGATGACCGATGAGGTTCTTGAGGTAACCAGCGCTGGATCCGGGAGTAAGGTCGCCTTATACCAGCGGGTGCCATGGTCCAAGATGTGGGGCCGAGGCGCGTTAGAAGCCGCCGTCCGAGAGTGTTTGTGACACGATCAAATTAATAAAACCGCCGTTTGGCGGTTTTTTTTCGTCAGGAGAATAATCGTAATGGCGGCTACAGCTTCGAATTCGTCGATGACTACAATCCTTTTGTCTGGTCCACTGGCCAGACTGTTTGGTCGCACTCATCTCCGCGAGCTCAGTAGCAAATCTGTGGGTGAGGCCTTCCAGGCACTGAAGTGCACACTAGAAGGATTTGAGCAGGCGATCAAAGACCTAGATCGGCGCGGGATGCGGTTCGCAATTTTTCGCAATCGGAAAAATGTCGGCGAAAAGGACTTCGGATTGGGTGGTGCTCAGGAAATCCGAATCGTTCCTGTAATTTCAGGCAGCAAGCGTGCAGGCGTACTTCAAACGATCATCGGCGTTGTACTTATCGCGGCGTCGTTCTTTGCTGGCGGTGCTGGGCCATCCCTGTTTTCTGCGGGTCTCGCCATGACAGCAGGCGGTGTAATCCAAATGCTCAGCCCCCAAGCCTCAGGCCTGAAGCAGAGCGCATCTCCTGAAAACGCCCCGTCCTACGCCTTCGGCAGCGCAAAGAACACCACGGCCAGCGGCAATCCGGTCCCGATCTGCATCGGCGATCGCCGGTGGGGCGGGATGATCATCTCGGCCTCGATCCTGGCTGAAGATAAGACCTAACAGCAAAACCCCTCACCCAAAGAAGGAGGGATTGGCCCTCCAAGTTGGAGGAGGGCTTTTGATGGGAAAATGGTTTCCACTGATTTGCGCAATGACTTGGAGCTTAATCCGCGTTGCTATGTGTGTGATGAAACTTTACCTGAGCCTTCATGGCTTGTGACCAAACCACCCTCGAGGCGGTTTTTTTATGCCTGGAGGAAAGCATGGGCGCAGTGCAACAGATCGAGATCTACGGCGAGAAGGGCGGCAGCAGCAAGCCGAAGTCGCCGGTCGAAGCCAGCGATAGCCTGCGCTCGACCAACCTTGCGAAACTGCTGATCGCCGTAGGCGAGGGGGAGTTCGACAGCGTCCCGACCGATTACGACATCTACCTGGACAACACGCCGATCCGCGATGCCAGCGGCAACTACAACTTCCCGAACGTGAAGTGGGATTGGCGCCCGGGTTCAGTGGATCAGACCTACATCCCGGGCATCCCGTCCGTGGAGAACGAGACTTCGCTGAACATTGAGCTGCGCAGCGATTCGCCGTGGGTGCGCTCGATCACCAACACCCAGCTTTCAGCCGTGCGCATGCGTTTGGCGTGGCCGGCGCTGCAACGCTCCGATGACCAGGGCAACGTCGGCGGCTACCGGATCGAGTACGCCATCGACGTGGCCACCGACGGCGGCGCGTATCAGCAGGTGCTGGTGGACGCTGTCGACGGCAAGACCACCACACGCTACGAGCGCTCGCGCCGTATCGATCTGCCGACCGCCACCACGGGCTGGCAAATCCGCGTGCGCCGCCTGACGCCGAACCAGAACAGCAACAAGGTCGCCGACACCATGCTGGTGGCCGGGTATACCGAAGTGATCGACGCCAAGCTGCGCTATCCGAATACCGCGCTGCTCTACATCGAGTTCGACGCCGAGCAATTCACCAACATCCCCGCGGTGACCGTGAAGTGCAAGGCCCGGCGCTGGATGGTGCCGAGCAACTACGACCCGATCCTGCGCACCTATACCGGGACGTGGGATGGCTCGATGAAATCGGCCTGGACCAACAACCCGGCGTGGATAACCTACGGCATCTGCACCGAAGACCGTTTCGGCCTGGGCAAACGGATCAAGCCGTTCATGGTCGACAAGTGGGAGCTGTACCGGATTGCCCAGTACTGCGACCAGCTTGTGCCGAACGGGCTGGGAGGGCAGGAACCGCGCTTCCTTTGCGACATGAACCTGCAGGGCAAGGCCGATGCCTGGTCGCTGCTGCGCGATATCTCGGCAATTTGCCGGGGCATGACCTACTGGGCGCAGGGCCAGCTGGTGATGCAGGCTGACATGCCGCGCGCGCAAGACTTCGACTACGTCTTCACCCGGGCCAACGTGATCGACGGCAAATTCTCCTACGGCAGTGCCTCGGCGAAAACCCGGTACACCCGGGCACTGGTCAGCTACGACAACCCGGCGAACAACTACGACACCGACGTCATACCGTTTGCGGATCTGGATCTGCAGCGCCGCTATGGCGACCGGCCGACCGAGCTGAGTGCCATTGGCTGCACCCGCGCCTCCGAGGCCCAGCGCCGCGGAAAGTGGGCGATCTTGAGCAACAACCAAGACCGCACCGTGTCGTTCAAGACCGGCATGGAGGGCGTGATTCCGCTGCCGGGCCATATCATCCCGGTGGCGGATTCGTTGTTGGCGGGCCGGGAGGTCGGCGGGCGGATCTCGTCAGCTGCTGGCCGCGTGGTGACGCTCGATCGCGATACCCAGGCCAAGGCGGGTGATCGGTTGATCATCAACCTGCCGGGCGGCCGCGCCGAAGGGCGCACCGTGCAGAGCGTCAACGGCCGCGCGGTAACGGTGACTGTCGCTTACAGCGAGCCACCAGTAGCGCAGCTGCAATGGGCGCTCGACGCCGATGATCTGGCGATCCCGCTGTATCGCGTGCTGCGCACCAAGCGCACCACCGAGGGCGACTTCGAAATCAGTGCGCTGCAGTTCGAGCCGAGCAAATTCGCGCACATCGATACCGGCGCTCGTCTGGAGGAACGGCCGATCAGCGTGATCCCGATCACCGTGGTTCCGGCGCCGGCAAGCGTGTCCCTAACGTCGACATCGTCGGTGGTGCAGGGTTTGGCCGTGGCCACCATGACCATCAGTTGGCCTGCTGTGGACGGCGCCGTCGGCTATGACGTGGAATGGCGCAAGGACAGCGGCAACTGGATCAAGCTGCAACGCACCGGGATGACCAACGTGGACGTGGTCGGTATTTATGCCGGCGCCTACGTGGCCCGGGTCCGTGCGGTAAGTGCGTTCGACATCACGTCACAGTGGCGCAACTCGATCCTGACCAACCTCAGCGGAAAGCAGGGGTTGCCGCCAGCACTGTCGTACTTGACGGCCACGCCGCTGCTGTTCGGCATCTACCTGAAGTGGGGATTCCCTCCTGGCGCCGAGGATAGCCAACGGACTGAAATCTGGTATGGGCCGACGACCAGCCTGGATGCCGCCACGAAGCTGACAGACCTGGCTTATCCGCAGAGTGACTTCTCCATGCTCGGCCTGCGCGCTGGCGTAACGTTCTACTTCTGGGGGCGGATCGTCGACAAAATAGGCAACATCGGGCCGTGGTACCCGATCGGCATGGGTGTGCAGGGGCAGTCCAGTGCGAACGCTGGCGATATTCTTGAAATGATCGCCGGAGAGATTGGCCGTACGGAACTTGGCCAGGACATCCTCGACGAGATCGACAAGATTCCGGGGCTTCAAGAGCAGATCGACAATATCGCCGATGCGCTCGAGTACGACCCTGCGTCAACCTATCTGAAAGGCGACACCGTTCGAGTGGGACGGCGCTTGTACCAGGCTGCGCAGGCAGTTCCAGTCAACACGTCGCCGCCGAACCCGACGTACTGGGATGACATCGGGCAGGTCTTGGAGGAGGCCAATGCGCTGGCGGCACAGGTCTCGAAAAACACGCTGGATATCGAGCATCAGGGAGACCAGCTGATCGCGCAAGCGTCAAAGCTCGATGGCGTCTACGTGCAGGTAAATCCCGCACTGGCGGGGGACACTGAAGGGTTTGCTGGCTCTGACCAAGTTTATGTCGGGGTGTGGTCGGAGCAGTCGGCTCGCATTGAGGACGGTGTGGCCACTGCCAAGCGGATCGATACCGTACAGGCGGACGTGAACAAGAACAGCGCCACAGTGCAGACGGTCAGCCAAGCTGTGGCCACGCTTGACGGCAAGGCCTCAACGATGTGGTCGGTGAAGATGCAGGTCACCGCCGGCGGGCAATACGTCGCCGCCGGCATCGGTCTTGGGATTGAAAACACCGGCGCCGGCCTGCAGAGCCAGTTTCTGGTCAGCGCTGATCGCTTCGCCATCGTCAACTCGATTGCAGGCGGAGCTACGTCGGTGCCGTTCGCGGTGCAGGGTGGTCAGGTGTTTCTCAATTCGGCTTTCATCCTGGACGGCACCATCACCAACGCAAAAATCGGCAGTTACATCAGCTCAACCAACTACATCCCCGGCCAGCAAGGCTGGATTCTCAACAAAGACGGAACGCTGGAGATCAACGGCATCGTGCCAGGGCAGGGACGACTGGTGATCAACTCGCTGAACGTCTCCGTCTACGACGCCAACAATGTGCTGCGTGTTCGTCTCGGCTATTTGGGGTAATCAATGGCTTTATTTGGACTACGCGTCTTTGACGGCAATGGTCAGCTTGCCATGGACACCAATAGCTTTACCTACCAGGTGATTTGGCAGGGGGTGATCGATTTCAGTGGGGCTGTTCCCAGCTACACGCTGAACATTCCGGGCTTCAACCCGGCCAACTGCGTATTCATGATCATCCCGACGAGGGCACAGGACGTGCAGGCATCAGAAACGGATGGGTTGGGAAACAGCAAGTCGTATCCCTACGTGACCACTTCAGTTGGACAGGTTGTTGTGAGCAACAAAAACCCATCAGCCAGTGCTTCGACGACTGCGACGCGAATTGTCGCGAAAGGCTACGCAATCAGGTACGGGACATGACTTTTGGCTTTCAGAGCATCAACGACAACTCGTTTGTTCAGATCGATTCCGAGTCTCCCAGACTCTGCGTCCTGACAAAGGGAAGTTATTCCGGAACCACCAATGCTTCCGGTGTATTTGCCAGGGCTGTCACGAGCCAGGATCCACCGATTGTTTTCATTCGACCGGATCAGACTAGTTCCATTCAGGTGCCGATCTCGGTGTGGTTTACCGGTGGCCCTGGTAACTGGACGGGTTTTACGATGAAAGCGTCCAATGTCGACGGCACGCTCAGTGGTCAATATTTCGTGGCGGCATGGTCTTCCATGGGCACGGCGTCTTACGGCATGCGACTGTGGGATCAAAATGGCGGACTTGTCTACGACAGCGGCGCGCCGGCAGTGGTTGTAACCTTTGCCGCCGGCAACTGGTCGTACCTCGGTGAGGAGGTGCTGGTCGTGGGACGTCGGTACATCTGGGGCATCAGCAAGGCTCTGGGTGTTGGCGAGTACGTTTCCATCAACCCGTTTTCGATGAATTGTCACAACAACGCTACCGGTGGCGGCTGCGCGATCGGCGTCGACTATTCAGGCGGCCGAATCATGATGTACAGCCTTGCGACAACAGCCTGGACTGACCAGGGACATCGCCCATTTCTTTGCGCCAAGCTGGTGGCTTAAACCGCGGCGCTCCAAACAAACGGAAAAATTTCATGGCAAAGCAGACGATCAATCTCGGCACTGCTCCTACCGGCGTGGGCGGTGATACGCCCCGTAGTGCGTTTACCAAAACCCAGAGCAACTTCGACGAGCTATATGCCGCCGACACCGCGAACTACAAGCGCGCGAACATCTTGGGCGCTGTTTCGCAGGCAAGCGGAGTGCCGACTGGAGCGATAATCGAACGGAGCAGTAACGCTAATGGGGAGTTCGTGAAATTCGCGGACGGGACCCTGATATGCACCAGGTTTGTGTCTGGAAACATGGCGCTAACCTCGCCCTACGGTTCGGGCTTCTACAACCCGGTTCCATTGCCTTGGACTTTTCCCGCTGCTTTCGTGGGTACTGTCCCGGCAGTGTCAGCTACGTGCAATATCTCGACGCGCATCATATTGATGTCACTGTCTCCCGGGGAAACTTTGACCTCCTGCAGCTTCTACCTGCTCGACATGCAAGGCTCTGTTTCGGCAAATGCCAATCTCCGCTACTTGGCCGTAGGAAGGTGGTTTTGATGAAAATTATTCTGAGTCCGCAACGCCGTGATGACACGCTTACCTTGGAGCGCGCTGGAACTGTGCTGACAATCAATGGTGAGGACTTCGACTTTTCGTCGATGAATGACGGAGACACGCTTCCGAAAGGCGCTATCGATTGCGAATGGTTCGCCGGTGATATCGAGAAAGTCGACGGCGACCTGGTGGTCACACTGTTTTTGCCAAATCCGGTGAACTACAGCCAGGAGCAGGCGTTCCCGGTGCCCCTCGTCAATATCCCTGATGGACCGGTTCTGCTACCGCAGCCATTGCCTGAACCTTTGGTGCCGGTCACTCTCGATCAAGTGGGCGAGGAGCCGCAAGCATGAATATCGACTGGTCTCGCCTGATTACAAAGGCCATGAAAGAACAAGTCGCGGCTGATCAAGCCTTGGCTATGGTGGTGGCAGAAATCGACCGCCGCCGCGTCATTGCTGACAAGGCAATCGCCCCGCTGCAGGATGCAGTAGACATCGACGATGCCACCGACGCCGACGTCGTACTGCTGAAAGCGTGGAAGAAATACCGCGTTGCGCTGAATCGTCTCCCTGACGAACCCGGCTACCCGAGCAACATCAGCTGGCCCGTCACCCCGCACTGATTGTCGTGACATCCGCAGCCCGCCATCGAGCGGGTATTTTTTTGCCTGGAGAAAACTGATGCCTGTAACCGAGAAAGACCGCGACATCCTCGCCCGCACGCTGTGGGGCGAAGCCCGCGGCGAGGGAACTGCCGGCCAGATCGCCGTGGCGTGGACGATCCGCAACCGTGTATTCGATGGCAAGACCAATTCGTGGTGGGGCGAGGGCTATGCCGGGGTCTGCCAGAAGCCGTACCAGTTCAGCTGCTGGAACAAGACCGATCCGAACTATCAGTTTCTGATTGGCGTGAAGGAAATCCCGTTCCGCGAGCTGGCGCAATGCCGAATCGCTGCTGACGAGGTGATCGACGGCAAGGTGCCGGATCCAACTGGCGGCGCCACGCACTACTACGCCACCAGCATCAAGGCGCCGGCCTGGGCGGCGAAGGCCAAACAAACGCTCAAGTTGGGCGGCCACGTCTTCTTCAAGGATGTGCCGTGATGGTCGTTCCGTGGAAAGAGGTGGGCGCGATGGCACTGGTGCTGATCGGCGCCGGCACTGCCTGGCAGTTTCAGGACTGGCGCTACGGGGAGCAACTGGCGGAGCAGGCGCGGCTGCACGCCGAAACCCTCAATCAAATGACCCAAGCCACCGCCACCGCGCAGCAGGTCGAGCAGGACAAGCGTCTGGCGCTCGAGCAGCGGCTGGCGGCCAGCGAACAAACCCACTTCGAGAAAATGACCGATGCTCAAAAGAACCAAGATCGCCTGCGCGATCGCCTTGCCACTTCTGATTTGCGGCTGTCAGTCCTCCTCGACACAGCCGACGCTGCCAAAGGCTGTGGGGTGCCAGCCACCGCCGGCGCCGGCCGCGTGGATCATGCAGCCGTACGAGCCCGACTTGACCCGGCGCATGCTCAACGAATTATCGCCATCACCGACACCGGCGACCGCGGACTAATCGCGCTACAGGCATGTCAGGCCTACGTCCGTGCGCTGAGTGGTGGCTCGGCGCTATCGTTGCGAGGTGAGCACCGATAAACCATCATTTATGTTCGATCTGGATGATGCGGGCACATGGACAAGCAACTGGCTGGCTACTCAATTGTGATGACGATTATCTGGGTTTCAGTCGTTCTTGCTGTCATGTATTGGATGTCGTAGTGAAGGTAATAGGTGACTGACATGGAAGGCGTGGTACTGAGCGAGAAGCAGAAACGAGAGGCGGATCGGTTGCTGGCGCAAATCGTTCGTGCTGATTCGATGATCATCGCTGTGAAGGCGGGAGCACGGGCGGATGGCTTCGTGCTTGGACTGGAAACCGGCGGGGCTTTGCGCGCCGGCGATGCTGAAAGGCTGTACATCATTTTCGAAGCCGCTTTGGTGGAGCGCCTGAAAACGCTGACGCACAGCTGATCAATCGATGGGTTTTATCAGATCCGGGCCCTGATTCCGGACATTCCCCACGGCCCGATCAACCTTGAACCACTCGAAAACCTCTGTCGGTTCGCCCTGATGCAGCACCATCTGTTCGGCGCGTTCTTTAGGCGTGGCCGGATCCAACCATTCCCGTGCGAGTTCAGGCGATAACGCCACCGGCCGCCGGTCGTGGATATCTACCATTCCCCCGGCGCTGTCGGCTGTAATGATCACAAAGCCGTCGTGCTCGCCCGGGTCGTGCTCTTCGTTCGGATATTGGCCGATGGCGGCACACAGGATTGGTGACTGGTCCCGGTGCCTGATCAGATAGGGCTGCTTCTTCGGCCCGCCTTCGTCGACCCACTCGAACCAGTTGTTTATCGCGATGATCGCCCGGTGTGGCCAGATTGCGCGGAAGAACGGGCCGTGGGCGACTTTCTCCACTCGAGCATTGATCGGCGCGGCGCGATCCTTCGCCCAGTGTGGGCGCCATCCCCAACGAACCATGTCGGCGTGCAGGAATTGACCTTCCTGGTGGAAGAGGGCGAGTTGAGCGGTCGGCGCGGCGTTGTAGCGATCGAAAGTCTGCTCACCGGTCGAGTTGATCAGGGCGTTCGGCATGCTCAGCGCCGCCACGAAGTCATGAATGCCGCTGTACTGGGATAGTCGTCCGCACATTGCCCGCTCCTCGCATTGTTACTTCAGCGTAGACCCACTGGCGCCGGCTTCGTCACAAAACCTTTTCCGGCGCATGCCGGGCAGTCATCACGCGCACCAAAGCTATCGAGGCAGGCAGGGCAAATGCAGAACGCGGCCGATTCAATGTGAGGGCGCACCTTTTCAAAGAAGCGCAGATCTCGATCCTCTTGGGCAATCTGAGCCGCATCAACCAGCGCTCGGTACGCGTCTGGGTCGTCAATAGGGTTGTGGCAAACGCCGCGGATCATCCGTTGCGTCTCGATCAATTGGTACCGTCGCCCGTACATCTCCAAATTCAGCCCCGTGATCGTGCCTACATTCCGGGAAAGTCCCAGATTCAGGTGTATTCCCTCTGGGCCAGAGTAAACCTTGCCGTCATAGGAAGACGAGGAGATGCCAGGCTCGGTGTTTGAGAAGTTAAAGATCGAGCGGCTGATCGTGCCCAGCAATTTCCCATTGTCGACCTGCACGACGTCATAGGTCGATGCTCCGCGGTAATGTCCTGGCGAGTTCTGCAGCTCCTCTACGGCGTGCCAATAGGCAGCGTCCGCCATCTCGTTCATGTCGAACTGCTCAATCTGGTCGATCAGACCCTCTTTATGCAGTGCCGCAGCCAACTCATGAAGAGTTTCCCGATGTCCCTCGGGGTTTTGTATGCGGAAGTCCTGGTCGTCGAGAGTCGCGCGCCATCGCTGGAGCCGGAGGGATTTGGCTTGGTCGAAATTCATGGAAGGAGATTCGCTGCACAGGAACTGTATGCATGTACAGTAATCGAGGAGCGCTATGTGAGCGAGGGGAAGGCGACGAGCTGTAAAAAGCGCTGGGTGCCTTGATCAAAAAAAGTTGTACATATAGATTAATTTTGTACGGCTTTTTTTGGGCAAAAAACATGACACCGCTGGATAGGCTTTTGAATTGGCATGCAGAATGGTCGATTTCGAATGCAACCATAAGGTGCAAGCGCTGTGGCGCTTCTCAGCAAGAAAATGCTAAATCGGAGCGATTTGAGCATTCTTCGACCTGCACTCTTTACGGCTCAAGCATCAGTCCTTGGCAAGCGCTTTACGAAGTGACATCGGCCTTTCACCGGGTTGAGCCGGTCAATCAGGAGCCATCAAGACCGCCAGGCTCATCTTGATAAATTCCTCATTCTTGTCGATTGTCCAGAGTGCGCCACGCACGTTCTCGGCTACTTCTGCCGATCCGCGCTGTTCGACCCAGTTGGACAGCTCCATGATGGCGGCTTCGAGGGCGAGCTGGTTTTCGTTGATCTTGAAGAGCAGGGAAGGGAGCAGGTCGGAGTTGGGCATTTTGGTTTCCTTGGCAGCCAAGGAATCAGCGTAGCACCGTGTTACATGAAGAGTGTTTTAACGATTGGCAGGACGCCGGAGAGGGGGGAAATCGGTCGGAGTTATGGAACGCGTCCACAAAAGTTATGGAACACATACCGAAAGGCAGAAATTTTCGTAAGCGCCAGAAACGACAAAGCCCTGAATAATCAGGGCTTTGTCGTACATAAGATGGCGGAGGCGATGGGATTCGAACTCATGGACCTGTTACAGTCGACGGTTTTCAAGACCGTTGCCTTAAACCACTCGGCCACACCTCCGTTTGCGTTGCGGGCGCCATAATACCTGAATGAAACACACTGTCAAACTCTGTGCATGGCTTGTTACAGAGCGTCTGTTATGATCTTTGCCACTGAACGTTTCAAACCAACAGGAGTGTCGCCATGCGCGAACAGGATTACGCAGTTCACAACAGCGTGCAGGCTGAGCAGCTAGAGGTTAGCCGCGTCCTGCGCAACACTTACGGTCTACTGGCGCTCACCCTCGCATTCAGCGGTGTGATGGCTTTCGTGGCCCAGCAGATGCGCGTCGGCTATCCGAACATTTTCGTGGTGCTGATCGGTTTCTACGGGCTGTTCTTCCTCACCAACAAACTCCGTGATTCCGCGTGGGGCCTGGTGTCCGCCTTTGCGCTGACCGGTTTCATGGGTTTCCTGCTCGGCCCGATCCTCAACCGTTACCTGGGCATGCAGGGCGGCGCAGAAGTGGTCAGTTCGGCATTCGCCATGACCGCGCTGGTGTTCGGTGGTCTGTCGGCCTATGTGCTGATCACCCGCAAGGACATGAGCTTCCTCGGTGGTTTCATCACCGCCGGTTTCTTCGTGTTGCTGGGTGCAACGCTGGCGAGCATGTTCTTCCAGATCAGCGGCCTGCAACTGGCGATCAGCGCCGGTTTCGTGCTGTTCTCGTCGGTGTGCATTCTGTTCCAGACTAGCGCGATCATCCACGGTGGCGAGCGCAACTACATCATGGCAACCATTAGCCTGTATGTATCGATCTACAACCTGTTCATCAGCTTGTTGCAGATCTTCGGCATCATGAGCCGCGACGACTGATCGCTGTTTGTGAATCAACAAAAAACCCGCTTCGGCGGGTTTTTTGTTGCCCGTGCGAAAGCGTAGTGGCCTTTCGCCGACATTTTTTCAAGAAATCATGGCGCCTTTATGGAATTGGCCTACACCTAAGACAAGGAAGAACGGCAGGCGGTCGACAGGAGTCGGCATGCAGTAACACCTTCTACAGCCCCCGCATCCCATTTTTCTTCTTCTGTTCAAGCCCGTAGCTTCGCCCGGATTGTCGTATTCGTTCATCCGGAAAACAGGAGGTCCTCCAAACCAGCCTACCCAGATTCAACCGTGAGTTGCTCTCGGCCCGCAAGCCGAGTCCCTGATTATCAAAAAAATAATGGAGGCCCTGGTGGTCGGACTCGATTCATGGGTCGCTGCAGGCGTTGTCCCAATCAAGGAGATCATCGATGAACCAGCCCCAAGGAAAGCGTGCCGTTTTGGCTATCACGACAGCACTGTTCAGTGCCTCGACTCTTGCCGGTGTCTACCCCGATTTTGGCTATCAGCCACCCGCCAGCCAATATTCAGGCCCGTTGTTCGAACTCAGCCAGAGTTACCCGACCCAAGCTCCCCAAGGAGCGCTGCCGGACTTTTTCAAAAAACTTCCGGCCAAACCCGACAACAACTTTGAAACCTGGCGTGCCTACATGGAGGAGGTGAAGCACTATTGCCTGGAAGGCAATGTCGAGGTCGATTGGAATGTACAGAAGAACAAGCTGCGCCAGTGGTACCACATGCCTTGGCAGCACTATGGCCCGCTGGGGCGTGAAGGTATTCATGGTCTGACCAAGGAAGCGCAGATTCCGGTCAAACAACTGGCACAGACGCAGATCGCCAGCGGCCAGACCTACGCCGTGGGCATTTACAACGATATTGGCGCCTACACCATTGGCGAGGTCTGGAAAGATCCGAACAACCCGGATCCTGGCTTCACTTCGCAACCCAAAAGCTTTGCCAATGGCACCGTAGTCTGCAAGGCATTGTTTGCCGATATTGATCGCACCACCGTACCGTTCCTCGTCAACCCGGTGTTGTGGCAAGGCTATATCACTGAAACTTTCACGTCCGCAAATCGCAAGATCAAAGATGTTGCGCTCATTCAGATGGACATCGCCGTGCGTGATACCCGTATGAGCGACACAGGCTGGATTTTCGGCACCTTCCAGTACAACGGAGCTAAAACCGGCAAACCCGGTTGGGACAATCTCGTTCCGGTCGGGATCATGTGGGGTAACGATCCGAAAGAAACCGGCAATGACTTCACCAATCCGACGCCGACTGAAACCAGAATCAACCCGGCATTGCAGCAGACGGCAATCAACGCCAACACCAAAGAACTGCCGCCCACCCACCTGGGCTGGAACGGTCGCCTCAACGGGCCTGTAGACAACCCCAACAGTTCCTGCCTGAGCTGCCACGCCACGGGTGAGTCGCCACAGGTGGCGATCATGAATCCCACCTTCCAGCCCAAGGACAAAATACCGAGCCCGGGTTCTTCGGAATGGATGAAGTGGTTCCAGAATATTCCGGCGGGTCATCCATTCACGCCAGGGACCAAGAGCACGGACTACAGTCTGCAACTGTCAGGCGGTCTAGTTAATTATTTCGAATGGAAATGTGACATGAGCGGGATCTACGCCGATGGCAAGAACGCCTGCGCCAAGGTTCAGAACCTCAAGTTGAAAATGCTCAAGACAGGCGACGACAATTCGCAGCCTCAGCAAAAAGTCATGCGTGACCCAAGCTTGCAGCAATTGCTCGAGTAAAGTGCAGCAGCCTCCAGACGTCTCGGCGTCTGGAGGTTTTCAATCAGTTGATCACGATGCTGCCATCGGCCTGTTGCTTGTAAATCGTGTAGGGCAGCAGAAACGTATCCAGCACACCCGAAACTGCTGCATCGACCACCAGGCCAAGGGAGGCGTTGTTGTAATTGAACGCGTCGACGTCATCCGGTTTCTCGGCGTGCAGCATGCAGAAGTCGTAGGTTGCACCGCTGTAAATGCGCGGAACAGCGCCGCAGTAGCTCTTCTTGGTCTTCAACTGGTCCACGGAAGCCTTGTCGCTGAGCACGACGGTCTGCACCGTCCCGCACCCGCCGAGCATCAACACCGTCAGCATCACTGCCTGAATTCTCATTACCGCCCAATCCTTTCGCCGGAAAAACCTCAATCTACGCCGAGCAGGCGCAAAAAGCACTCACGCCATCGGCGGTAACCGGCGCTTGACCGGGGTTTTCTTGACGATCGCGGTGTTGGTTTCGGCCAGCGTGTTGAGGCGGTCGAGCAGGGTGTCCAGCTGTTCCATCGAGCGCACGTGCAGGCGGGCGATGAAGCAATCTTCCCCGGTGACCTTGTCGCACTCGGTGAACTCCGGGATCGACATGATCTGCCGTTCCACTTCTTGCAGTTGACCCGGCAGCGGCCGCACACGAACGATCGCCTGCAACTGATAGCCGAAGCATTTGGGGTCGATCTCGACGGTATAGCCCTTGAGCACGCCGCGCTCCTCCAGGCGGCGCAGGCGTTCGGCCACGCTGGGTGAGGACAGGCCGCTGATTTGCGCCAATGCCTTGAGCGAGCGACGCGAGTCGTCCATCAAGGCGCTGATGAGGATCTGGTCGATATCGTCGGTCATGGGGGCAACTCCAATATTAGGCATTTAAGGGAAACCACCTGCGATAAAAAAGGCAGAAATCGAGTTTAGCCTGCTTTTTGCGCTGGAGGCGCTCGTGGTCGGCTTGGCATACTTTTGCCACGCTTTCGTCAAACGCTTAGGGAGATCGATGATGGACAACACAATCCGCCGTGGTTCATTGGAAATGACCGCCGCCATGCTGATTTCCGGGACCATCGGCTGGTTCGTGCTGGTGTCCGGGCAACCGGTGCTGGATGTGGTGTTCTGGCGTTGCGTGTTCGGCGCCGGCACCTTGCTGCTGATCTGCGCGGCATTCGGCTTCTTGCGTCCGGGCATTCTGACCCGCACCACGTTCCTGCTCGCGGTGCTCAGTGGGGTGGCGATTGTCGGCAACTGGGTGTTGTTGTTCGGCTCGTATTCCCGGGCCTCGATTGCCATCGGCACAGCGGTCTACAACGTGCAGCCGTTCATGCTGGTCGGTTTGGCGGCGCTGTTTCTCGGCGAGAAAATCACCTTGCAAAAGCTGTTCTGGCTGGCGATTTCTTTTCTCGGCATGCTGGCAATCGTCAGCGCCCATGGCACGCAGGGTGAGAGCGGAGGTGAGTATCTGCTGGGTATTGCGCTCGCATTGGGCGCGGCGTTGCTCTACGCGATGGCGGCGCTGATCATCAAGCGCCTCACCGGCACGCCGCCGCATCTGATCGCGCTGATCCAGGTGTGCACCGGAGTGCTGTTGCTCGCGCCGTTCGCGCACTTCAACGGCCTGCCGCAAACCAACGGAGCCTGGGCCAGTCTGGTGACGTTGGGCATCGTCCACACCGGCCTGATGTACGTGCTGCTGTACGGCGCGATCCAGAAACTGCCGACTGCCCTGACCGGTGCGCTGTCCTTCATCTACCCGATTGCGGCGATTTTCGTCGACTGGTTCGCCTTCGGCCATCGCCTGCAGATCCTGCAGTGGATCGGGGTCGCGGCGATTCTGCTGGCCGCCGCCGGGATGCAACAGGGCTGGGGCCTGAAAGCCCGGCGCCAGCTCAAATCGGTTTGATCAGATCCTTGAACAGGCCTTTGAGCTGTTGATTGCCGGCATCCACCAGATGATTGTCGTCAAAGTACAGCGGCACGCCGTCCATGGAGCCCATGCAATTGCCGTTGGGGCACAGGTACGGCGTCGGGTCGATCACCGTCGCGTTGCAGCGGCTGGCGGCGGCTTCGATGGTTGCGATGGCGATGCGGTTGCGCTTCTCATAGGCCTGCAACGGCAAGGAAATGTCTGTGTTTTGCCGGAACAAGCGCTGATTCAGATTCAAGCCCTTGTAGACGCTGAAAGGCATCTCCGGGATCGGTTTGACGATGTACACCGGATGGTTTTCCGCGATCGAGCAGACCGTGCTGACGTACTCTTCGGTATACGCTTCGGCAAACGTGGCCTGGCGCTCGGGAAAGGAAATCCGGTAGCTGTTTTCCCGGCCCGAATCCGCATACAGCGCCGCACGGCTGAACAGCACCACCGGCACGCGGGCGTACGCGGTTTTCAGTTGTTGCAGCTTTTCCTGATTGAAGCCCCGGCACTGGCTTTCGACGGTCTTGTCGTGCATGGCGAAGTGCGTCAGGGTCGGGCAACCGCCCCGTGACCATGACAGTGCCGCCTGAGGATTTTCCATCTGCACCGCCGCTGCGGTGGATTGCGCATGGCTGTCGCCGTACAGAATCACCGACACATCACCCGTGCCCAGTTTGCAATCCGCCGCCGCATAGGCATTCGGGTAGCACTCCTGCGGATACAGCTTGCTGGTGTATTCCGGCTGGCCAAGTTCGACCAGTGCCGGGCGCCAGTCGGGGTGTTGCTTGACCAGCGACGACGTCGTTGCCGACACGGCCACCACCGCTACCGTCAGTGACGCGAACTTGATCACTGTTCGAGTAGCGCTCGTACCTTTCTTCACCTTCGATTCCACCAGGTAGAGCGACAGGGTGCCGAGGGCGAACGAGGCGATGATTGCGCCGATCACGTGCGGCCAGCTGCTCAACAGCCCGCACAGGTAAAGCAGTACCACCAGCGGCCAATGCCACAGGTACACCGAGTAGGAAATGCTGCCGACAAATTGCAGCGCAGGATTGCCGCTGAACATCGACCGGGTGTTGGCGTGAATCACCAGCATCGTCCCCAGCACCGGCACCAGTGCCAGGTAGCCCGGCCACAGATCCGCCTCCGAAAAAACCAGCACGCTGACGGCAATCGTCAGCAGACCGAGCCCTTCGCAAATCGCGCCGCCGCGCTGGCTCAATCGCAGGGGAAACAGAAAAACCAGCCCGCCAGCGATCATTTCCCAAGCGCGGGTGGGCAGCATGTAGAAGGCGAACGTCGGGTTGACGCGGGTCACGATGATGGACGCCAGCAGCGAAATCAGCGCCACGGCCAGCAAGGCAAAGCGAGTTTTATCGGTGCCGAAGAACCGGTGCAGCCCCATGATCAGCACGGGGTAAAGCAGGTAGAACTGCCATTCAACCGACAGCGACCAGGTATGCAGCAACCAGTTTTCATGCAGCGGCGCCGCGAAGTAATTGCCGCTTTGGGCAAAGCTGAAGTTCGAGCTGAACAGCAGACTGCTCTTGATCGTACGGATGGTTTCGCGCAAGTCATCCAGCGGCAGATAAAAGTAGCCGAAGATCAGCAGCGCAACGCACAGGACCAGCAGGGCGGGAATGATGCGGCGGGCGCGGGAGGCGTAGAAACCGAGGAGGGAAAAGTTCTGCTGCTGCACGCCATTGACGATGATGCTGGTCATCAGGAAGCCGGAGATGACGAAGAACACGTCTACGCCGACGAATCCGCCCTCAAACCCTGGCACCTTGAAATGAAACAGCACGACCGCGAGCACGGCCAGTGCCCGCAGGGCGTTGATACTCTTCCTGAATTGCATTTATGCGTCCATGTCACATCCGTTGTGCGGCGCATTGTAGTGATGATGTCGGCTTTGTTACATGGTTTTTTCCGCTGATTCAGATGTTCCAGCGCGGCGCCGTCATCGCCAGGCGTTGGCGCAGTTCGGCAATGTTCGCGGCCAGTTGTCGGGTCAGCAAGCGGTAACCGTCCAGCGTGCTGTAGACCGGTGTTTCGAGGCTGGCGTCCGGCAACTCCAGCGGGCGCTGCAGGCGTTGCGTGGCGCCAGACTTCAAGGCCCGGGCCATGCCGATCAACTGTATGCGGATCACCCGGTGCTCGGCCCGCAGTGCCGATTGCAGGTGCGCCATGGCTTCGGGGTCGTTGGCATCCGGGCGGGTGTTGCCGAGGATTTCCAGGGTACTGACGCACATCCGCAGGTTGCGTTGAATCGCGTCCAGCTCGGTCATGGAGATTTTCACTTCCTTGGACACCGAAGGCATCAGCGAGCGCAGTTGCACCATCACCGTGGTCACCCGACCCATCAGCTTGAGATGTTCATCGGCGCTGACCGGTTGGCCGCCAATGATCCGCCCGTACAACGTGGCGCAGTCGCGCAAGGCATCGGCCAGGTTGTAGCGCCACGAATACACGGCGTACAGCGGCAGGGCGAAGGAAAATGCCAGGGCCAGGGCGATGCCGATCAGGATGTCGACCCCGCGCCATAAGCCATCGGTGATCGGGTTGTCGCCATGCCCGGCGACAATGAATACGGTGATTGCCGAGAGCAGGGCGGTGTACCCGCCCTTGCCGATCGCGTGATAGGAGAAGAACCCGCAGACCACCGCCATGGCAAAGTAGGTCAGCCACGGCAGGCCCAGCCATGCCTGTTGCGCTACCAGCAGCAGACCGACGCCGGCACCGATCAGGGTGCCGGTGGCGCGTTCGGCGGCTTTCTTGCCGATGTTGCCGTGGTGTTGCAGGCCGCCGATCACCACCAGCATGGTCACCGAAGCCCACTCGCCGTGGGGCAGGTTGATGCCGGTGGTCAGCAGGATGGTCGCCAGCAGCCCCAGCGCTACCCGCACCGCGTGAATCAGTCGGGCGTGCTGGTAGCGGCGGTACGGGTCCAGCAACGGACGCAGGATTCGCCGCAGCAGCGGTGGCAGTCGTTGGGTGCTGAAGGTGCTCAGTGCAAAGTCCTCGTCAGAAGATGTAATCGGTGGTCAGGAAGCTCGAATCGCGGCCGCGAATGATTTCGCTGATCAGGTCCTTGTTGCTGTCCTGGAACTTGGTTGCCACCAGTGTGCGGATCGAAAACACCCGCAGGGCATCGTGTACCGACAGCGTGCCTTCGGCGGAGTTCTTGCGCCCGTTGAACGGGTAGGTGTCCGGGCCGCGCTGACACTGGGCGTTGAGGTTGATCCGCCCGACCTGGTTGGCGAAAGTGTCGACCAGTCGGCCGATCGCCACCGGGTTGGTGCCGAACAGGCTCAGTTGCTGGCCGAAGTCCGATTCCAGCACGTAATCGATCACGGTATCGAGGTGACGGTACGGCACGATCGGCACCACCGGGCCGAACTGTTCTTCGTTGTACACGCGCATCTGCGGTGTCACCGGGTACAGCACGGCGGGGTAGAAGAACGACTCGCGACTCTCGCCGCCGTTCGGGTTGACCACTTGTGCGCCCTTGCTCTGCGCGTCGGCCACCAGACCGTGCAGGTAATCGACCTTGCCCGACTCCGGCAATGGCGTCAGCGCCACGCCGCTGTCCCACGGCATGCCCGGCTTGAGCGTGGCGAGTTTGGCGTTGAATTTTTCGATGAAGGCGTCGACCACGTCTTCGTGCACAAAGAGGATTTTCAGCGCGGTGCAGCGCTGGCCGTTGAACGACAGCGAACCGGTGACAGCTTCGCTGACCGCATTGTCCAGATCGACTTCCGGCAGGACGATGCCGGGGTTTTTCGCGTCCAGGCCCAGCGCGGCGCGCAAGCGGTGTGGTTTCGGATGCAGTTTTTTCAGGTCGCTGGCGGCCTTGTTGGTGCCGATGAAGGCGAAGATGTCGATCTTGCCGCTGGCCATCAGTGCGCTGACGGTTTCGCGGCCGCTGCCGTAGATCACGTTGATCACGCCGCTCGGGAAGCTGTCGCGGAACGCTTCGAGCAAAGGGCGGATCAGCAACACGCCGAGCTTGGCCGGTTTGAACACCACGGTGTTGCCCATGATCAGCGCCGGAATCAGCGTGGTGAAGGTTTCGTTCAGCGGATAGTTGTAAGGGCCCATGCACAGTGCCACGCCGAGCGGCACGCGGCGGATCTGGCCGAGAGTGTCCTGTTCCAGTTCGAAACGGCTGGAGCGGCGGTCGAGTTCTTTCAGTGCATTGATGGTGTCGACGATGTAGTCGCAGGTGCGGTCGAACTCTTTTTCCGAGTCCTTGAGGTTCTTGCCGATCTCCCACATCAGCAGCTTGACCACGGCTTCGCGCTGCTGGCGCATGCGGCCGAGAAACGCTTCGACGTGCTGAATGCGTTCGGCCACGCGCATGGTCGGCCACAGGCCCTGACCACGATCGTAGGCACGCACGGCGGCGTCTAGGGCGGTGAGCGCGGTGTCGGCATCCAGCAGCGGGGTGCTGCCGAGAATCACTTGTTCATCGCCGTTCTCGCCGTGCAGGTACACCGGGCTGCGCACCGTGGCGAGCGGGCCGTCCCAGCGCCGCAGTTCACCGTCGACGAGGTATTCGCGTTGCTCGACCTGACCGTCGAGGCGGTATTTTTCCGGGATGTCGCTGACAGAAGGGAACAGATTGCCAAGGATGTTTGCTGTGGTCATGTCGCTACCCCGTGTTGATGTCCGTATTCAGATCAAAAAGTCTTTACAGGTTATACGCCTGAATGCGCCGAAATTTAAACCCGCCAATGTCACGCGAATGTCACGCAGATCCCCGGAGCAGAGCTTTGACTGGTTTATGAAATCCACTGTGGGAGCGAGCTTGCTCGCGAATGCGTCCTTTCAACTGACATCCTCATTGCTGACACACCGCATTCGCGAGCAAGCCCGCTCCCACAGTTGAATTGGGTGGCCTGAACACTCTCTACTGGCCCCGTTTGCCCCCATCGTTGTCCCGCAATGCCCTCAGCCCGCAGCCGTGCCTGCCTTAAGGTGAGATCACAACAATAAGCGCTGCCATCCTTGAGGATCGTTATGCGGGCAATCCCACTCACTTTACTGCTGGCGCTGTCCATGACGCTGTGCGGCTGCGACGAAAAATCCGCACCGCCGGCGACCACTCGCAACGCCACCCCCTCCGACCCGGCCCTGGCGCAGATCTACGTCAACAGCTGCCAACTGTGCCACGCCAACCCGGCTGCCAATGCGCCGCTCACTGGTGATCGTCAAGCCTGGGAACCACGCATCCGCCAAGGCGCCGACACGCTGCTCGACCACGCCATCAATGGCTATAACGGCATGCCGCCGATGGGCCAGTGTGTCGAGTGCACCGAAGAGCAATTCCTGCAACTGATCGGCTTCATGGCCGACCAGCCCCTCCCAGAATAAGGGTGCGCGCATGAGCATGGATCTGACACGGCGTCAGTTGTTGCAACGGGCAAGCATCGTCGGCGCGTTTACTGCACTGGTGGCCAATCCCGCGCTGGGGCAATTGATGCGCGCACCACGGCTGATTCCCTGGCGCAACTGGTCGGGCGGGCAGAGTTGCCTGCCGGCGGCGCGGCTGGCGCCGAAGAACCTCGATGAACTGACCGCCGCGATCCGTCAGGCTCAGGGCAAAATCCGCCCGGTCGGTTCGGCACATTCGTTCAGTGCGCTGGTGCCCACCGACGGCACGCTGCTGTCGCTCAGCTACTTCACCGGTTTGCTCGACCACGACCCGAAAACCCTGCAGGCCGAATTCGCCGCCGGCACGCCGATGTCGCGCATGGGCGTGCCGCTGAAGGACGTCGGTCAGGCCCTGCAGAACATGGCCGATATCGATTACCAGACCCTCGCCGGGGCGATTGCCACCTCGACCCACGGCACCGGCACAACCTTTCAGTCGTACTCGGCGCATGTGTGCGGCATGCAATTGGTGACGGCCAACGGCGAGGTGCTGGACTGCGACAGTCAGCGCCACCCGGAAGTGTTCAATGCCGCCCGGGTATCCCTCGGGGCACTGGGCGTGGCGACGAAAATCCGTCTGCAAAATCGCCCGTCCTACCGCCTGCGTGAGCGTCAATGGATCGCCAAGACCGAAGAGCTGCTGGAAGACCTCGACAAAAACACCCGGGAAAATCAGCACTGGGAAATGCTCGTGGTCACCCATTCCGACTACGCCTTGTCCATCGCCCTCAACGAAACCAGCGACCCGGCCACGCCGCCGATCCCGCCCGAAGAGGAGGGCGGCAACGAGTTCGTGACCCTGATCGAGAAGCTCGACAAGTACGGCAGCGACTTTCCCGAGCTGCGCCGCACGCTGCTCAACAGCCTGCGGCATATGGCGAGTTTCGATGATCGGGTCGGCGACTCGTTCGACATCTACGCCAACGTGCGCACCGTGCGCTTCAACGAGATGGAATACTCGGTGCCCGCCGAACACGGCCCGGCCTGCCTGCGTGAAATCCTCAAGCTGATTCAGGACAAGGACCTGCGCACCTGGTTTCCTATCGAGTACCGCTACGTCAAGGCTGATGACATTCCGCTGAGCATGTTCGAGGGCCGCGACAGCTGTTCGATCTCGGTGCACCAGCATTACCAGATGGATCATCACAACTTTTTCGCCGCGGTCGAGCCGATCTTCTGGAAGTACAACGGCCGCCCGCACTGGGGCAAATTGCACACGCTCAACGCGAAGAATCTGCAACCGCTGTATCCGCGCTGGCGCGAATTTGTTGACGTGCGCCAGGCGCTGGATCCGAGCGGGCGTTTTCTCAATGCACATCTGGCATCGATTTTGGGGGTGAACTGATGGCGGTCAATCGACGCAATTTTCTCCTCGGCACGCTGGGTGTCGGCGCTTTGTTAGTGGGCGTGGGCGCCTGGCTGCGACCGAGTGATCGTGGCGGCCCGTACAGCGAGTATTTCCGCGCGCTGAATAAAGAGTTGAAGGACAACGGCCCGATGCGCCCGGTGCTGTTGATCGATCTGGATCGCCTCGATCACAACATCGACGTGGTGATGCAGTCGGTCAAACGCGGCGGCAAGCAATTGCGTCTGGTGGAAAAATCCCTGCCGTCACCGGGGTTGTTGAGCTACATCGCACAACGGGCCGGGACGCAAAAACTCATGTCGTTTCACCAGCCGTTCCTTAATCACGATGCCGTCACGTTTCCCAAGTCCGACATCCTGCTCGGCAAGCCGTTGCCGGTGCGTTCGGCCGAACTGTTTTATCAGACCCACAAAGGCCCGTTCGATCCTTCCAGGCAGCTGCAATGGCTGCTCGACGGGCCTGAGCGCTTGCAGCAATACCTCGCGCTGGCAAAGAGTTTGGGCACGCGGATGCGCATCAACATCGAACTGGATGTCGGCTTGCATCGGGGCGGGGTCAGGGATGTAAATGTGCTGGGGCAGATGCTCACGCTGATCAGCGCCAACCCGCAGCACTTGGCGTTCGCCGGGTTCATGGGCTACGACCCGTTTGTGGGCATGGGCGTGCCGGGGATACTCGGCTCACCGGAAGAACTGTTCGCCAAGGTGATGGTGATTTATCAGCGTTGCGTGGATTTCACTCGCCAGCAGTTTCCGGCGTTGTGGAACGAGAACCTGTGCCTGAACACCGCCGGCAGCCCGAGTTACTGCATCCATGAAAACGAGCAGTTGAGCACCGAGGTTTCGGTGGGCACGGCGATGCTCAAGCCGACGCATTACGACCTGCCTTCTCTGGTTGACCACGTGCCGGCGACCTACATCGCCACGCCTGCGTTGAAGAGTACGGGGGCGGTGAACATTCCGGCGCTGGATGACAATTCCAAATTGTTTTCGTGGTGGGACCCGAATCAGCGGCAGACTTATTTCATCTATGGCGGCAACTGGATGGCCGAGTTCGAATCGCCGCCGGGGTTACAGAGCAATGGTGTGTACGGACGCAGTTCGAATCAGGAGATGGTCAACGGTTCCAACGCCGTCGGCCTGACCGTCGAGGATCAAGTGTTTCTGCGCCCGACCCAGACCGAAGCCGTGCTGCTGCAATTCGGTGATCTGCTGGCGGTGCGTGACGGCAAGATTGTCGACACCTGGCCGGTCTACACCTGACCCGCAGCCACCACAAATTTCCTCTGTAGGAGTGAGCCTGCTCGCGATAGCGTCCTGTCAGCTGAACTGTATTTTGCTGATCCAACGCCATCGCGAGCAGGCTCACTCCTACATTAGATTGATGTACACCTGACATCCCGCGCCATCTCCCACATTCTGTAATGAAGCTTTTATGACAAAAGTTCGGTAGCACATAGCCAGTCCGGTCATGCCTATGTAACGCGCTTGAGGGGCCCAACGGGGCGCTTTTCACAAGCCGAGGCGGGACGCCGGGAGTGAGGCAATGGGGACTATGGAACGCTACTCGAAAGTGGGCATGCAGGAACTCGATCAGCGCCTGTCGAAGATCGTCGAAGCGGCGCGCAAGAAGCCGGTTTCGGTGTATCGCTACGGCGCGCCGTGGGTCTGGATCGTCTCGCAGGATGACTGGCAGGGCGCCTTGAAGGAGGTCTCCAGCTACATTCCGCCAGGCCATTCGCTGGTGTTGCTGCGCCCGCAGATCGACGACTTGCTCGACGCCCACCAAGGTCTGCTGCACGAACTGAATGCCGAACCGGGCATGCTCATCCCCGCGCAAACCGTCATGCACATCTTGCTCCTGCAACTGCTGTATTCGGTGCCCAGCGAGCAGCAACTGTATGAACAACTCAATTACAACCTGCTGTTCCGCTGGTTCGTCGGTCTTGGCCTGAACCAGAAAGTCTGGAGCTTCAACGTCCTCAGTCGCGACATCGCCACGCTGCTCAACAACCCGCGTGCGGTGCAGCTCATTCAGAAAATCATCGGCGAAGTGTTCTGCGGTGCCTTGCTGCAAATGCCCGAGTTCTCCTTGAACTTCGCGCTCCTGCACACCTGGCTCGGCAAGCACAGCGGTGCCTCGACAGTCAGCAACTGACGCAACACACAAGGCGCGCAACAGCGCCAACAGGTCATCGCGAATTCAGGGGGTAGTGTGGATCAGATTTTCACGTCACGGCTGGCGCTGTGGGGCTGGCTGCTGGTGACGGCCGGCGCGCAACCGGCGTTCGCCGAAGAGGCTGCCCAAGGCGCCGCGCCGCAACGTCTGGTGGACGTCAACGAATACTTCGTGCGCGGCAACACCGTGCTTGACGCGCGGGCCATCGAAGAAGCGGTGTATCCGTTTCTCGGCCCGCAAAAAGCCATGACTGACATCGAAGGCGCCCGCGATGCCTTGCAGAAGGCTTATCAGCAGCGGGGCTACCAATCGGTGTTCGTCGAGTTGCCGGAGCAAGCAGTAGCGGACGGCATCGTCTATCTGCAAGTCAGCGAAACCAAGGTCGGCCGGGTGCGGGTGGTCGGCGCCAAACACTATTCGCCGCTGGACATCCGCGACAACGTCCCGGCGCTGAAAGAGGGTGAAGTGCCGGACTTCGCCAAGGTTCAGGGCGAACTGGCGCAGCTCAATAAAACTCCCGGCCGCCAGGTCATGCCGCTGGTGCGCGAAGGTCAGCGCCCCGGCACCATGGACGTCGATTTGCAGGTCGAAGACCAGAATCCGTGGAGCGCCAGCGTCGGCCTCAACAACGACTACAGCGCCGACACCGAGAAACTGCGTGCCGTGACCAGCCTCGGCTACAACAACCTCTGGCAGCTCGGCCACAGCATCAACCTGACGTACTTCACCGCGCCGCAGGACACCGACAACGCCAAGGTCTGGTCGGCTTCCTACACAGCGCCGCTGAGCGAGCGCTGGAGTGTGCAGTTCTCCGGTTATCAGTCCGACAGCAACGTCGCCACCATCGGTGGCAGCAACGTGCTGGGCAAGGGCCATTCCTATGGCGTGTCGGCGATCTACACGTTGCCGTCCAGTGGCAACTGGTCGAACTCGCTGTCGGCGGGTATCGACTTCAAGGACTTCGACGAGCGTCTGACCCTGTCCGGCGAGAGCGACAAAGTGCCGCTGAAATACGCGCCGTTCACCTTCGCCTACAACGGCTTCCGCTACACCGAAAAGAGCCAGCTCGGCCTCGGCCTGAGCCTGGTCGCAGCCACCCGTAGCATTTTTGGTTACGGCAGTTCCGACGAAGATTTCGACTACAAACGCTACCGGGCCAACCCGAGTTTCGCCCTGCTCAAGGGCGACAGCAATTTCACCTGGACTTTCGACAACGACTGGCAGAGCGCGAGCAAAGGCGCGTTCCAGCTGGCGTCGGGGCCACTGGTCTCCAACGAACAGTTTTCCGCTGGCGGCGCGACCTCGGTGCGCGGCTATCTGGCGGCCGAGCGCACCGGTGATGACGGCGTGCTGCTCAGTCAGGAGCTACGTACCCCGTCGCTGGCGAAATACGCCGGCAGCTGGATGCAGGAATGGCGCTTCTACGCCTTCGCCGAAGGCGCGCAACTGTATCTGCGTGACGAGTTGCCGGACCAGGACGCCAGTTATGCCCTGGCCAGCGTCGGCCTCGGCACCCGCGCCAGCCTCAGCAAATGGCTGTCCGGCAGCCTCGACTGGGGCTTCCCGTTACTCGAAGGGCCGAACACCTCGAAGCAGGAATCGCGCCTGCACTTCAACCTTCAAGCCACTTTCTAAAGGAGCACGTTCATGCAGCGCCTCATTCTTTCGTTGTTGATCTGCCTGGGCTTCGTGCTCCCGGCCACGGCGCAGGCCTGGTGGCAGGACGACTGGCATTACCGCAAACAGATCGCCGTCGACACCACACCGCAGGGTGCCGGGATCAATCAGGCGCTGGGCCGCACCGCATTGCTGGTACGCCTGCACACTGGCAACTTCACCTTCGACGGGGTCAAGGAAGACGGCGCGGATTTGCGCTTCGTCGCCGCCGATGACAAAACCGTGCTCAACCACCAGATCGAAAGCTTCGACGCGCTGATGGGCATGGCGCTGATCTGGGTCGATGTGCCGAATGTCGAGGGCGGCCAGCGTCAGGACATCTGGATGTACTACGGCAACCAGAAGGCCCCGGCCACCGGCAATGGGCAGTTGACCTTCGATCCGAATTACACCGCGCTGTATCACTTCGACGGCGCCACCGGCACCCCGGCCAAGGACACCACCGCCTATGGCAACACCGCACAAAGCGCCACCGGCGCGGCGATTGACGGTGTAGTAGGGCGCGCCTTGCAGTTCAGCGGCCAGCCGTTGCTGCTACCGGCCAGCCCATCGTTGCAGCACAACGCGGGCAGTGCGTTCACCTTCAGTGCGTGGCTGCGGCTGGACCAGGCCAATGGCGAACAACTGATCCTCGCCCGCCGCGAAGGCGCCAACAGCCTGCTGGTCGGGGTCAATCAAGGCGTGCCGTTCGTGGAGATCGACGGCCAGCGCGCCGTGGCCACTCAGCCGTTGAATCCGGGACAATGGCAGCTCGTCGCGCTGACCGCCGAAGGTTCGAAAGTCAGCTTGTACATTAACGGTCGTGAGGGCGCGTCCCTCGCTCAAGCGATGCCGGCGTTCAATTCGGTGATGGCGATTGGTGGCGATCTGGCCGCTGGCCCGTACCAGCCATTCGTGGGCGCCATCGACGAACTGCGCCTGTCGAAAGTCGCGCGCCCTGCACCATTGCTGCTGGCTGATGCCACCGCGCAAGGCGCCGAGTCGCAACTGGTGGCCTACGGCGTCGACGAGGAACAGTCCGGTTTCGGCTTCGGCAGCCTCGGTTTCCTGCTCAACGCGGTACCGGTGGACGCCTGGGTGATCATCGCCGTGCTGGTGCTGATGATGTTCCAGTCGTGGATCATCATGCTGCGCAAGAACCGCACCCTCAGCCGCGTGAGCAAGGCCAACGAGGACTTCCGCGAGCAGTTCGCCAAGGTCGGTACCCGTCTGGAGATGTTCGCCGACGACGCGCAACTGGCCCAGCGTCTGCAGCATTCGCCGCTGTGGCGCCTGTACGCGGTGGCGGTCAAGGAAATCCGTACTCGCCGCGAGCAGGGCGCCGATACCTCTTCGGTTTCCGCAGCAACTATCGAAGCCATCCGTTGCTCGATGGACGGCGTACGCACTCGTGAGAACCAGGCGCTCAGCTCGAAACTTTCGACCCTGTCCAACGCCATCGCCGGCGGCCCGTACATCGGCCTGCTCGGCACCGTGCTGGGGATCATGGTGGTGTTCCTCGGCACGGCCATGGCCGGCGACGTCAACATCAACGCCATCGCCCCGGGTATGGCCGCAGCCTTGCTGGCCACCGCCATGGGCCTGTTCGTCGCGATCCCGGCGCTGTTTGGCTACAACCGCCTGATCACCCGCAACAAGGAAGTCAGCGCCGACATGCGTGTGTTCGTCGACGAGTTCATCACGCGTCTGGCGGAGATGCACGGCGAAGGCCAGTCCAGCGAAGCGGCGCATCAGCGCGGCCATCACGCCAACCACACCGTACCGGCCTGAGGAGCACTGCCATGGCGTCCGTAAATGCCTCCCACGACGATGACGAAGATGCAGCGGTTGACAGCATCAACATCACCCCGCTGGTCGACGTGCTGATGGTGGTGCTGGTGATGTTCATCCTCACCGCCACTGCGCAGGTCTCCGGGATCCAGATCAACCTGCCCAAGGCCAGCGCCTCGGTGTCGCTGTCGGAGGCCAAGACCAAGGCGATTTCGGTCAACGACGGCGGTCAGGTTTTCCTCGACGCCTACCCGGTGACCCTTGCGGAGCTGGAAGAACGCCTGCGTATCGAGAAGGCGCAGAGCCCGGACTTCCCGGTGATCGTGCGCGGCGACGCCACGGTGCAGTACCAGAAGGTCATTGAAGTGCTGGATCTGTTGCGCCGGCTCGAACTGTCTCAGGTCGGTCTGGTGACCGGCAAACCGACGCAGGGCTGAGTGATGACCGCACAACTTCCGATCGAGCCGCTGCCGGTGAAAAGGTCGCCGATGCGCTTTGTAAAGTGGGGCGCCGGGCTGCTGCTCGGCGCGCTCGCCGCGTGGTTCCTGTGGCAGTGGGCCAATGACATGAGCGGCGTGCGCCGTGAAGCGCCGAAGGTGCCGACGATCATTCCGTTGCCGCCACCGCCGCCGCCACCTCCGGAAAAACCACCGGAGCCGGAAACCCCGGTGGAAGAAAAAGTCGTCGAGCCCGAGCCCACGCCCGAGCCGCAAGAGGTCAAGCCCGAGGAAGAGGCGCCGCCATCGCCAGCAGACGATCTGGCCAACCCGATGCAAATGGACGGTGACGCGCAGAGTGGCAACGACGCTTTCAACATCGGCGCCGGCAAGGGTGGCGGCATGGCCGGTGCGGGTGGCGGACGCCTGGGCACCGGCATTTACAGCCAGTTCCTCGCGTTCACTTTTCAGCGCTTGCTGCGCGAGAACTCCGATCTGCGCAACCTGGCTTTTTCGCTGCAGGCCGATGTGTGGCTGAGCAGCGTCGGCGAAATCACCCGGGTCGAGTTGGTCAAGTCCAGCGGCAAGCCCGAGATCGATACCCAGGTGCTGGCCGCATTGCGTAACGCGCCCCATCTGAGCGAACGGCCACCGGCCTCCATCACCTTGCCTGTGCGCCTGTCCCTGCAAGGACGGCGTCCGGGTTAACCGAATTCATAAAGCTGTATGAAAAGGAGTTGTGTGCAGATGATTTCCAACGTGAATCGATTGTCCCTGGCGGTCGGCATGGTCATCGCGACCCTGGTCGGTCAGGCCGCGGCAGCGCCTGCGCCCTCGGAGAACGCCACGATCAATCTGATCCGCTTGCTGGTCGAGCAGGGCATTCTGAAACAGGACAAGGCTGACGCGCTGATCGCCCAGGCGCAGAACGAAGCCGCCCAGGCCAAGCAGGCAGCGGCTTCGACTGCGGTGGTGGCCGGACCGGTGGCGGCACCGGGCGATGTGCGCGTGCAGTACGTGCCCGCCGCGGTGCGCGACCAGATCCGCGATCAGGTCAAGGCCGAAGTCATGGCCACCGCCAAGCAGGAAAACTGGGCGGCGCCCAATACCTTCCCGGACTGGGCTTCGCGTATCAGCTTCGACGGCGACATTCGTCTGCGTGACGAGTCGCGCTACTACTCGGGCAGCAACAGCAACGAAATCGTCGACTTCGCCAAACTCAACAACAACGGTCCGTACGACGTGAACCCCAACAGCAGCACCAGTCTGCCGCCGTTGCTCAACACCCGTGAAGACCGCACCAACCAGTTCCGCCTGCGCGCACGGCTGGGCATGAAAGCGGTGATCTCGCCGGAATGGACCGCCGGCATCCGCATCGGCACCGGCTCGGACAACAACCCGGTGTCGACCACGCAGAACCTCGGCGGCGGCTTCGCCAAGAAAGATATCTGGCTCGATCAGGGCTACCTGAACTGGAAGCCGACCGATGAGCTGACCCTGACCGGCGGGCGTTTCGCCAACCCGTTCATGTCCACCGACATGCTGTATTCCAACGACCTGAATTTCGATGGCGTGGCGGCGATTTTCGACCACAAGCTCAACCGCGACTGGGGCGTGTTCGGCACCGTCGGCGCGTTCCCGGTGGACTACACCAACGACACCACCACCAGCAACGGTTTCGACAAGGAAGAGAGCGACAACAAATGGCTGTACGGCGCGCAGCTCGGCGCCAAGTGGGCGATCAACAGCAACAACCGCCTCAAGGGCGCGTTGGCCTACTACCGTTTCGACGACATTCAGGGGCAACGCTCCAGCCCTTGCGAACCGTGGGCCGGCGCTCCGGGTTGCGACACCGATGGCACTCGAGCGGCGTTCATGCAGAAGGGCAACAGCGTGTTCCTGCTGCGCGACATCACGCCGAACCCGGCCAACCCGACCACCACGCCGCAGCCGCAATTCGTCGGCCTGGCGTCGGAGTTCAACCTGCTCGACCTGAACCTGGTGTGGGACGCCGATCTGCCAGAGGACTTCAAGCTGCGCAGCCAGGGCAACTACATCCACAACCTCGGATACGACGAAGGCGACATGCGCAAGCGCTCCGAGGGGCAGATCGTCAACAACCTCAACAGCAACGGCGAGATCGAAAGCGGCGCCAATGCATGGATGGTGCAGTTCACCCTCGGCAACGCGCTGGACCTGAAGAAGCAGGGCGACTGGAATATGTTCGCCGGCTACAAGTACATCCAGCCGGACGCCTTGCCCGACGGCTTCAACGATTCCTCGTTCCACCTCGGCGGCACCAACGCCAAGGGCTATTTCCTCGGTGGCAATTACGGTCTGGCGAAGAACGTCTACGCCACCGGCCGCTGGCTGAGCACCGAGGCGGTGTACGGCGCGCCGTTCGACATCGACGTCTTGCAGCTTGAGATCAACACGCGCTTCTAAGGCGCCGGGAGTACGGTCATGCACGCACGAGTTTTTCTGTTGGGGCTGAGTTTTTTCATTGCACAAGGCGCGCACGCCGAAGGCATGGAGGAGCGTCTGCGTACCCAGTTGCGCAGCACCACTCAACAGTTGCAGGCCCTGCAAAGTCAGCAGGCCCAGGCCAGCGCCGCGCAACTGGTGGCGCAGAACGAGGCCAAGGCCGCGCAGGCGCAGATCAAGCAATTGACCGCTGAACTGGCCAAGGCCAAAGGCGTCGCCGAGCAGTTGGCTGGCCAGCAGCAGAGCCTGCACAGCCAGGCGCAAGCGCAAGTCGCCGCCAGCAGCGAACAGGTCGGCAAGTTCAAGAAGGCCTACGACGAGTTGCTGGTCATGGCCCGTGCCAAAGAGGCAGAACGGTCTAAGCTTCAAGCGCAATTGGCTGAACGTGACACACAAGTGCAGCAATGTTCAGTCAAGAATCAGCAGATGTACGGCGTCGCCAAACAGATCCTCAGCGCTTACGAAAACATCGATGTTGCCGAGGTGATGAAGATCCGCCAGCCCTTTGCGGGCAGCGCCCGGGTCAAGTTCGATGAGCTGGCCCAGGGGTTTGGTGACGAGCTTTACAAGACTCAATTCGACGCGCCGCAAGCTGCGCTCTCGCACTGATAAACAAGGAAGAAGTCATGACTCAATTGATCAGCCATGTGTCCCCACAATCCCTGACCGACGTCCTGCAAGCGGCCGGTTATCGCGTCAACCAGACCGAACAGAACGGCATCGTGCAATTGCTCAGCGCCAGTCAGGGCATCGGTTATGCCGTGCGTTTCGGCAACCCGGCGGTGGAGCAGGGCAGCTACGTCGATTTCACTTTCAGCTGCGCGCTGCGGGTGCAAGGTGAGTTGCCACAGGGCGTGGCCGAACAGTGGAACGCCACCCGGCGTTTTGCGCGGTTGTCATTGCAGGGCGAGTTTCTGGTGATGGAAATGGACGTGGTGCTGGCGGCCGGTGTGAGCAGCGATCACCTGCGCGGCAATCTGGAATTGTGGGATCGTCTGTTGCAGGAGTTCATCGTCTACCTGCGTGATTTCAGCCAGGCCGCGCAAGTCTCGCCGGCCAAAGTCGCTACCGCTGAGCAAGAGGAAGTCGCGCTGTGAAAAAGCCTGCCATGGTGATCGGCGCCGGGGCAGTGGCGCTGTTGGTGGTAGCCGTGGCGCTGGTGCTGCGACCGGGTGCTGACCCGGTCGCCGCCCAGCAATCGTCGCCGTTGGCGGCGGTTGCTGCGGGGCCTGCGGTAGCGCGGTTGGGCAATCAGCAGGTGACGCCGCAGGAATTGCAGGCGCTGCTGGCGACCGTCCCGCCGGCGACTCGCGAGCAATTGCGCGGCAACCGTGAAGCGCTGGAGCGCTGGATTCGTACGCGGTTGGCGGAGAAAGCCGTGCTGGAACAGGCCGATGCTCAGGGCTGGGCGCAGCGTCCGGACGTGGTGCGGCAAACCCGCGCGGCCACCGAGCAGATCGTCTTTCGCGATTACCTGCGCTCGGTCAGCACGGTGCCGGCGGACTACCCGAGTACGAGCGAGTTGCAGCAGGCGTATGACGCTGGCAAGGGCAACTGGCAGACGCCGGCGTTGTATCGGGTAAGCCAGATTTTCCTCGCTGTGAATGACCCGCAGAACCTCGAAACGGTGCGCAAGCAGGCGACCGAGCTAAGCAAGAAAGCCCAGGGCACGCCGGCGGATTTTGCCGCGCTGGCGACTCAGTATTCGCAGGACCGGCAGACTGCCGAACGTGGCGGCGACACCGGGCTGCAACCGTTGCAGCAACTGGTGCCGGAGGTACGGGGTGCGGTGGCGAAATTGAAGGTCGGTGCGGTGTCCCAGCCGGTGCAGAGCGCGGCCGGCTTCCATGTGATCAAACTCACCGAACAGCAACCGGCACGTACTGCGACCCTCGACGAACTGCGCGACCAATTGACTCAAGCCTTGCGTGCGCAACGTCAGGAGCAGATTGCTCAGGCGTATCTGGACGGGATGCTCAATACCGCAACGCTGAGTATCGATGGGGCTGAGCTGAACAAGGTCCTCGAATCCAACCATTAGAGCACTGGCACACCACAAACCCTGTAGGAGTGAGCCTGCTCGCGATAGCGATGTGTCAGGCAAAGAGATGTCAGCTGTGCCGACGCCATCGCGAGCAGGCTCACTCCTACAAGGGGCTGCGCAATGTCTAAATACAAAGATCGACAGGGAGTCATCGATGTCATTCACCGAACCCGCAGGACGACAGGGTAGCCCCGACTATCGCTGGGCACAGGGCGAGCGCGAACCATGGCTGGCGCAAGCCGCGACCATTGATGCCGAGGTCGCGCAATATTTTCTGGTCAGTGCCCGCTGCGGCTGCTTCATGCAGGCCGCGCGCAGCCTCAACGTGCGTTCGACTTTGCTGCGCAAGCAGTTGGCGCAGCTGGAGCAGGAGCTGCAGCACTCGCTGTTCAGCTTTCAGGGCAGCGCCCTGAGCCTGACCCGCGAAGGTCAGCAGTTGCAGGCGCAATTGGTCGCGCTGGCCCACGAACGCAAACTGCCGGTGGTCGAGCAGCCACTGGTGCGTTTGGCGGTGGCCGAATCGATCCTGCATGACATCCTCGGTCGCGACCTGATCGCGTTGCTGCGCCGCAATGCCAGCGTGCGCCTGGAGATCATCGCGCTGGACAGCGAACTGGCGTTGCGCGCGGTCAGTGCCGACGTGGTGCTGTGGCTGGCCCACGGCGAAACCCCCAGCCCCGGCCCGACTTTCACCACCAGTCAGCCGCAGGCCCTGGCGCGTCTGGATTACCTGCCGCACATCGCCAAACGCTATTCCCGGGTCACCGCGCGCCCGGCGAGTGCCGACGACCTCAGCGATTTCATGCTGGTGCAATGGCAGCACGACCGGCAGATCGACAGCTTCCGGCCGTGGAATGAACTGGTCGAACAACGTCTGGCGGGCGTGGTGCAGATGCAGTCTTATGAACTGATGCTGGAAATGATCCGTTGCAGCGCTTGCATTGGTTTATTGCCGGCGTACATGAGTCGTTTCGACCGGGGGCTGGTGGCGTTGCCGGGGTTGTTTGATGAGCCGATGCAGCTACAGGCGTGGCTGGCGGTGAATGCTGAATCCCGGGACGTCGCCGAAGTGCAAACCCTGGTCGAACTGATCCAGCACACCTTCAACGAACGCCAGGAATGGTTCCAGACCTGATCCGATTCTGCCAACACCCCCAATCCCCTGTGGGAGCGGGCTTGCTCGCGAAGGCGGTGTGTCAGGTGACAGAGATGTTGAATTTCAGACCGCTTTCGCGAGCAAGCCCGCTCCCACATTTTGCTATTCGCCAGCCAGAGGCTCAACGGTTTAGAGTAAGCGGCCACCCATCGATCCAGGAAGGATCTGCCATGCCCGACCACGCTCCCACCATCAAAATCGAACGCTTCAATGAGTCGCACCTTGAGGGCATCACCGCGCTGTACAACGATCCGGCCGTGACCCGGCAGGTGCTGCAGATGCCGTTTCAGCCCACTGAGGTTTGGCGCAAACGCCTTGCGCCAGATAACGAACGGGTGGTGCAACTGGTGGCGCTGCATGAGGGTGTGGTCATTGGCAATCTGGGGCTGGAAAACTATTCGCGGATCCGCCGCGCCCACGCCGGCAGTGTCGGCATGGCGGTCGCCGTGGCCTGGCAGGGCAAAGGTGTCGGGTCGAAACTGCTGGCGGCGGCGCTGGACGTCGCCGACAACTGGATGAACCTGCACCGGGTCGAACTCTCGGTGTACGCCGACAACCAGGCGGCCATCGGTCTCTACCGCAAGTTCGGCTTCGAGAACGAAGGCCTGTTTCGTGACTACGCCGTGCGCGACGGGCAATGGGTCGACACCCTGAGCATGGCCCGTCTGCGTCGTCGATAAGCCAAAAAATCCTGTGGGAGTCAGTTGCCCAGAGCGAACGCCACCGCCGACTGCGCATGCAGCTCGGTGGTGTCGAGCAGGGGCAGGGCGCTGTGTTCGGGTTTGACCAGCAGGCCGATTTCCGTGCAGCCGAGGATGATCGCCTGGGCACCGCGCGCGGTCAGCGCTTCGATCACCTGTTGATAGATTTTGCGTGATTCGTCACTGATCACCCCGACGCACAATTCGTCGTAGATGATCCGGTGCACGTCCTTGCGCTCGGCGTCGTCCGGCACCAGTACCGTCAGACCCTGCGCAATCAGGCGCTGCTTGAGAAAATCCTGCTCCATGGTGAACGCCGTGCCGAGCAGACCGACCGTGCGCGCATCGATGGCCAATGCTGCCTGCGCCGCCGGTTCGGCGATGTGCAGGAACGGAATGCTGATCGCTGCCTGAATCTGCGCCGCGACCTTGTGCATGGTGTTGGTACACAGCACCACGCATTCGGCGCCGCCGGCCTCGAGCCTGCGCGCGGCATCCACCAGAATCGCCGCCGCATCGTCCCAGCGCCCGGCGTGCTGCGCCTGTTCGACCGGGCCGAAGTCGACGCTGTACATCAGGATTGGCGCCGAGCGCAGCGAGCCGAGCCGGTCACGAACCTGTTGATTGATGAGACGATAATATTCCGCGCTGGATTCCCAGCTCATGCCGCCGATCAGGCCGATGGTGCGCATTGAAATTCCTCGAACAATGGCCCGTATTGGAAAAGTCGGGCTCCGGCCGAGTGTCCATCGGTTCAATGACGGATGCCAGTACAAAGCAACTGTACCGTTGATCCTGTTGCCAAGTGTCCCGGTGCCGGCGATCGAGGTTTAACGTACGCCGGCGCCTCGATCTGTCACTATCGACTATCGCAGGCTCTCCCCGAGGAACGTACCGATGAACGACGTACAACAACTGGGCGAAATGCTTCGTCACTATGCCGAGAGTGAAGCGCACAAGAAGCAATTGTTCGAAACGCAGTCACAGGCGTGGGCCAGCCGCATCACCGAGCTGTTCGGCCAGATCCAGCAATGGCTGGAACCGGTGCAGGCACCGAACCTGCTGGAGGTGAGCCGCGAGGCTTACGTCGCATTCGGGCCGAGCACGCCGGTGGAAACCTCGACCTTCAAGACTGAAAAACTGAGCATCGTGATTGCCGGCAAACCGGTGGAATTCGTGCCGGACGTGATGGGCAGCGCCGGGCAGATTTCCCTGGCGGTGATGGGGCTGACGGCGGCGCGCTACGGCAGTATTTCGCTGGTCGGGCTGCCGAACGGCGAGTGGCAATGGCGCAAGACCAATGGCTTGAAGGATCCGGACACCTTCGTGTTTGATGCGGATTTTCTCGCACAGCAGTTGCAGAGCCTGATCCCGCGCGATCGCAGCTGATATCAGGGCTTCACCCATTTCCCATTGTGGGAGCGGGCTTGCTCGCGAAGGCGGCAGCCCATTCGACATTGATGGCGACTGATAGACCGCTTTCTCGAGCAAGCCCGCTCCCACAGGGGATTGAGGGTGATCCTACATATCGAGGTTGATCCAGCCCGGTTTCGCCTCTTCCGGCGCCACGGCTTTCACGGTTTTACCGGTGGCCAACTCAACCCGCCGTGCCACCTCCGGATCATCAGCAAACGGCACCATGCTCGCATCGTCGAGGCTCTCTGAAGTCTGATGGCGCAGGCAGTACTCCACCGCCAGCCACAGAAACACCACCCCCAGCACATTCAAGAAAATATCCATCCTCTGCGGCTCCCTGCCTCAGGCGATCTGCGCCTGGCTGCGTGCCAGCGCCACGTCGGCGACCCGCACCGTGCGCCAGACGTTGTAGGCCATCAGCAGCATGCCGCTGAGGAAGAACACCCCGCCGGCAAAGCGCACGATGAACCCCGGATGACTGGCCTGCAGCGCCTCGACAAACGAATAGGTCAGCGTGCCGTCCTCGTTGATCGCCCGCCACATCAGGCCCTGAGTGATGCCGTTGACCCACATCGACGCGATGTACAACACGGTGCCGATGGTCGCCAGCCAGAAGTGCAGGTTGATCAGCGGCGTGCTGTACATCTGCTCGCGGCCAAAGACTTTCGGCACCATGTGATACGTCGCGCCGAAGGTGATCATCGCCACCCAGCCCAAGGCCCCGGCGTGAACGTGGCCGATGGTCCAGTCGGTGTAGTGGGACAGGGCGTTGACCGTTTTGATCGCCATCATCGGGCCTTCGAAGGTCGACATGCCGTAGAACGCCAGCGACAGCACCAGGAAGCGCAAAATCGGGTCGGTGCGCAACTTATGCCAGGCACCCGACAAGGTCATCATGCCGTTGATCATCCCGCCCCAGCTCGGCGCCAGCAGGATCAGCGACATCGCCATGCCCAGCGACTGCGCCCAATCCGGCAGCGCGGTGTAGTGCAAGTGGTGCGGGCCGGCCCAGATGTACAGGGTGATCAGCGCCCAGAAATGCACGATCGACAACCGATACGAATACACCGGGCGGTTGACCTGTTTCGGCACGAAGTAATACATCATTCCGAGAAAGCCGGTGGTCAGGAAGAAACCCACCGCGTTATGCCCGTACCACCACTGCACCATGGCATCGGTGGCCCCGGAATACACCGGATAGGATTTGAACCAGTCCACCGGGATCGACAGGTGATTGACCACGTGCAGCATGGCGATCACCAGAATGAACGCGCCGAAGAACCAGTTGCCGACGTAGATGTGTTTGGTCTTGCGCTGCACCACGGTGGTGAAAAACACGATGGCGTACGCGACCCAGACCACCGCCATCCACACCGCGCCGGAGAATTCGATCTCGGCGTATTCCTTGGTGGTGGTGTAGCCCAGCGGCAGGGTGATCAGCATGATCACGATCACCGATTGCCAGCCCCAGAAGGTGAAGGCCGCGAGCTTGTCCGAATACAGGCGCACCTGGCAGGTGCGCTGCACCGCGTAGTAACTGGCGGCGAATTGCGCGCTGCCGGCGAAACCGAAAATTACCAGGCTGGTGTGCAATGGCCGCAAGCGGCCGAAGGTGGTCCAGGGCAGGTCGAGGTTCATGTCCGGCCATACCAGTTGCGAGGCGATCCATACCCCCATCGCCATGCCGACGACACCCCAGAAAACCGTCGCGATAACGAATTGGCGGACGACCTTGTAGTTATAAGCCTGTCCGATTGTTGCTGTGCTCATGGTCAGTTCATCCACGGTTGCAAAGTCTTGCCAGGCCACCCTGGTCTGGCACGAGCTGCACTGTAGGAACACCACTGGAAACAAAACAGGCTCAGGAATCTTTCATTTGTACGGATCAGATTGAAGTGCTGCCTGCGGCGTTCTGCCGCGCCCTGATATGGTTTTTATCGTTTCAGGTGAATCTGTTGCGTGCTGCGCTGCTCGTCCATAGTCGGGGAAAATCTGTAGGAGTGAGCCTGCTCGCGATTGCGGTGTGTCAGTCAACAAAGCAGTTGCCTGACACACCGCAATCGCGAGCAGGCTCACTCCTACAGGAATTGCGCACAATTCTGATGGGGTAGCCGCTGCATGTATCAATACGATGATTACGACCGCGCACTGGTGTTCGAGCGCGTTGCGCAGTTTCGCGATCAGGTCGAGCGCTTCATGGCCGGAGAGTTGAGCGAGGAGGAGTTCCTGCCGCTGCGCCTGCAAAACGGCCTCTACCTGCAGAAGCACGCGTACATGCTGCGGGTGGCGATTCCCTACGGGACATTGAGTGCCGAACAGATGCGTACGCTGGCGAGCATCGCCGCCGATTACGATCGCGGCTACGGCCACTTCACCACGCGGCAAAACCTGCAATTCAACTGGATCGAACTGGCGCAGGTGCCGGACATCCTTGAACGCCTGGCGCAGGTCAACATGCACGCGATCCAGACCTCCGGCAACTGCGTGCGCAACATCACCACCGAAGCCTTCGCCGGGGTCGCGGCGGACGAGTTGATCGACCCGCGCCCGTTGGCAGAAATCCTCCGCCAATGGTCGACGATCAACCCGGAATTCCTCTTCCTGCCACGCAAGTTCAAGATCGCCATCTGCTCGGCGAAGCAGGACCGTGCGGCGATCATGATGCATGACATCGGCCTGTATCTTTATCCGGGGCGAGACGGGCAGATGCTGCTGCGGGTGATCGTCGGCGGCGGGTTGGGGCGCACGCCGATCCTCGGTCTGCAGATTCGCGAAGGCTTGCCGTGGCAGCATCTGCTGTCCTACGTCGAAGCGATCCTGCGGGTCTACAACCGCCATGGCCGGCGCGACAACAAGTACAAGGCGCGGATCAAGATTCTGGTCAAGGCGCTGGGCATCGAGGCATTCGCCAAAGAGGTCGAGGAAGAATGGCAGCACCTCAAGGACGGCCCGGCGCAGCTGACCGAGGCTGAATACGAGCGGGTCGCCAGTGCCTTCGTGCCGCCGATCTATCACACCCTGGCCGATACCGATCTGGATTTCGGCACGCATCTGGCTGAAAGCCCGGCGTTCGCCCGCTGGGTCGCGCGCAACGTGCAGCCGCACAAGAAACCGGGTTACACCAGCGTAGTGCTGTCGACCAAACCGGGTCTGAGTGCACCACCGGGTGATGTCACCGGCCAGCAGATGCTCGCGGTGGCCGACTGGTCGGAGCAATTCGGTTTTGGCGAGATTCGCATTGCCCATGAGCAAAATATCGTCCTGCCCGACGTAAAAAAGTCTGACCTGTATGAGCTCTGGCAACTGGCCTGTGAGCACAATCTGGGCAGCGCCAACGTCGGCCTGCTGACCGACATCATCTCCTGCCCAGGCGGCGATTTCTGTGCGCTGGCCAACGCCAAGTCGATCCCGATTGCCCAGGCGATTCAGGCGCGTTTCGACAACCTCGACTACCTGCACGACCTGGGCGACATCAGCCTGAACATCTCCGGCTGCATGAACGCCTGCGGCCACCACCACATCGGCAATATCGGCATTCTCGGCGTCGATAAAAACGGCAGCGAGTGGTACCAGATCACCCTCGGCGGCGCGCAGGGTAAGCACAGCGCACTGGGCAAGGTCATCGGCCCGTCGTTTAGCGCGACCGAAGTGCCACAGGTGATCGAGCGGATCATCGGTACGTTTGTGCGTTATCGCGAAAGCGAGGAGTTGTTTGTCGACACCGTGGCGCGCATTGGCCTGGAGCCGTTCAAGGAACGGGTCTACCCGAAAGCGCTGGAGGTATCGGCATGAACAATCTGCTGCGCCTGGAGCAGGGTGTCGCACGCCTGATCGAGGACGATCCATGGACGCTGGTTCGCGAGCCGGAGCAGGGCAGGCCGCAAGGGTTGCTGATCCTGCCGCTGGCGCACTGGCTGCAATCGCCCTCGACCCACGCGGTGTGGCTGGGGCCGGACGATGAAGTTGAAAGCGTGGTGCCGTGGCTGGCCTCGCTGCCGCTGATTGCCCTGGACTTTCCGAGCTTTCGTGACGGTCGCGCCTACAGTCAGGCGTATCTGCTGCGTAGCCGGTTTGGCTGGGCTGGCGAGTTGCGCGCGATTGGCGATGTGTTGCGCGATCAGCTCAGCCATATGCGTCAGTGCGGGTTCGACAGTTTTGCGGTACGCGAGGACAAATCGGCCGAAGATGCCCTGAAGGGACTGGCCGGCATGAGCGTGCTGTACGGCCGCTCGGTGATCGAGCCGCGGCCGTTGTTCCGCAGACGCTGAATATCCATTGCTTGATAGATACTTTGTGGTGAGGGGATAAATCCCCTCACCACAATTGTCTAGCGGCCCCTTCTATACAGGGGAAACCCTTACATCCCGCACCATTCCCGGATTTTTCCTTGGGTCGATGCTGGCCTTTTGGTAGAGTCCCCGTCGCCAGCGGGTTTTCGGCTGGACGACGGAACGAAGAAGGGAGTCTGGGTAGTGAGTGCGGGCAAAAAGATTTTGGGCCTCACGGCGTTGCTGTTGATGCTGACGCTGTGGGCCAGTTACTTCTATGTGTTCAAGGAAAACCGTGACGGCCAGTTGGGCGGTGCCGGTGAAAGCACCGCGTGGTGCGGCGCGCCGCCATCCACTGAAGCGGCGCTGTTGGGCAAGGATCAACTGACCTTGCGCGTCACCAACAACCTGCGCGGCGAGTTCATGCTCAGTGGCTCGCTGGTGGTCTCCGAACGCACCTTCAACCGCTACGACCTGGGCCGCAACGAACTGCGTCTGCGGCTGGAACCGTTGCAGTGGTCGTACGGCGTGACGCCGATCTTCCTCGAACAGGTCAAGATTCAGCCGCTGAGCCGCAACCTCGCCTCACCGACCAAAAGCGCCTACGCCGAGCTTGAACCTCGCCCGATCGGCGTGCAGGGCCAAGTCACCGAATTCCCCTTCGACACCTATCGCTACGGCTACAAACCGGTGCTGTATTACCTCAAGGGCAGCGAGCGCATCGACCTGCGCTTCAAGAACATCACCACGCTGATGGAGATGTCCAACACCTTCACGCCGATTCAGAAATACAACCGCGTCGAGTACATCAACGAGAAGAACTCGATGATCCGCGACGAGGATTACAAGGCCTACGGCCCGCACGAATGCGCGTTCAGCGTCGAGCGCAAAGGCTCGTTCAAGGTCGTGGTGCTGTTGTTCCTGCTGGTGCTGTGCCTGCCGCTGTTGCACGTGTTCTATCGTGACGAGCCGGGGATCGATTTCCTCGCCACGCTGGTGACGATTGCCGTGGTGCGGGTGCTGCTGGTGGGGCCGGTGCAGGACTTCCAGCTGTACAACATCGACTTCCTGTTCGGCGCGGCGATTCTGCTGGTGGGCTCGGTATCGCTGATCAAGGCGATGCGCGCCAACAGCCGGCGCGAGATGGCGTTGAAGAGCGGGGCGACGTCGTCCTGGTAACACTCAGTGTTTGAGACCAATCACTGACCCTGTGGGAGCGGGCTTGCTCGCGAATGCGGTACATCAGTCACCCTTGATGTTGGCTGAGAGAATGCATTCGCGAGCAAGCCCGCTCCCACAAGGGATCAGCGCTCACTTCAGCGCCGGATCCCCCATGTTCATCTTCTTCCAGCCCTGCAACAGCACCTGCGCTTTCGGCTCCTGGCCGTTCTCCAGGTAGTACTGGATCAGCGACAGCCGTGCATTGCGGTTCGCCGGTTGCACCTTGAGCAAACGCTCCAGCTCAGCACACGCCTCGCTCACCTTGCCGCTGTCGTGCAACGCCACCGCCAGCACGTAACCGTACTGCGCGTTCTGCGGCTCCAGTTGCGCGGCTTTGTGCAGCGCGGTCATGGCTTCGGCAGTCTTGCCGGCGCGGATCAAGGACAGGCCACGGGTGTGCTGCAACAACGCAGCCTCCGGGTGCGCCTTGAGGCTGTCGTCCAGCAGGCTCTGCGCTTCCTGACCTCGGCCATTGGCCTCCAGCCATTGCACCAGCGTCACCAGTGCCGGGTAGAAATCCGGATCGCGTTTGAGTGCCGTGCGCAGCAACCCTTCGACTTCGGATGCGCGGCCACTGGCCTGATACAACATCGCCAGGTTCAGGTTGGCCTCGGCCCGTTCCGCGAGACTGTTCTGCACCGCCTCATACTCGGCAATCGCCGCGTCCCAATTGTCCTGCGCGGCGCCGAGGCCGCTGTTGCGCGCGACGCTGAGCAGATCCCGCGCCGCGACGATGCGTACGGCTTTCACTGGATCGCCGAGCAGCGGCGTCAGCAACGACGCGCGCTCGGCGGGCGGCAGGAAGGCACTGATCGCCCGCACTGCGCTTTCGCGAACCTGCGGCGCCGGATTCTGCAGATCCCGGGTCGCCAGTTTCAGCGATTGATCGCTTGGGTACAGCGGCAGTTCGGCGAGTAACGTCGCACGCTGAATCGCCGGCAGATCGCTGCGCTGCAATTGCTCATGCAAGGCGTCCGCCGCACCGGGCTGGCCGTTGCGGATCAGCCACAGGCTCTCGTCATAGCGTGGTGCCTGCGGTGTCGAGGCGGAGGCATTCCACAACTTGAACTGTGCGCTGACCTTGTCACCGGCCTTGCCCTGATGGCAGCTGAGACACGCATCGGGCGTACCGAGTTTTTGCGCGCGTTCCGGGTTGGGGATGCTGAAGCTGTGGTCATGGCGCCAGTCGTTGCCCATGTAGAACTTGCCGGGCATGTGGCAATCCACGCACTGCGAGCCGGGCTGGCCCGGGGTGTGGCGGGTGTGTTCGATGGAATCGTAGTTCTTCGCTTGCAGGCCCTTGCCGTCGACGCCAGCGACCGAAGTCTTGCCCGCCGTGTTGTGGCATTGCAGACACACGGCATTGCCCGGCGCCTTGAGTTCAGTGCTGTGCGGATTGTGGCAGTTACTGCAGCGCACACCCTTGTCGAACATCTTGCTTTGCAGGAACGAGCCGTGTTCGAACACTTCATCCTTGATCTTGCCGTCCAGCGCATACAGTTCGCGGGTGAGGGTGCTCGGCAGGTAGTCGTCCATCAAGCGCTTGCCGACGGTGTAGCCATCGCCCAGCGGCGCCCGGCGCGCATGGCAGCGGGCACAGGTTTCGATCTCGACGCTGGCGTTGTTGTCCTTGAGGTCGACGACGAAACCCTTGTGGATCAGGTCGTCTTTTTTCTGCGCCCATTGCAGGTGATTCGAGGCCGGACCGTGGCAGGCCTGACAGCCGACGCCAAGGCTGTTCCACTGGCTGTTGAACGTGTTGCTGGCCGCATCGAAATTGCGCTTGAAGCCGGTGGTGTGGCACTCGGCGCACATGAAGTTGGCGTTCTGACTGGGCTTGCTCCAGTGCAGCGGATTCTTGAAGTTCACGCCTTGGCCGGGGTAGAGGTGAAACCAGCGGTGTTTCTCGGTATCCCACGCCACGCCGAGCGCCTGTAAACGGCCTTCGCCGACCTCGATCAGGTATTGCTGCAACGGGGCGATGCCGAAGGTGTAGGCGACCTTGAAATCGGCGTTCTTGCCATCGATGCCCGGCGTATTGACCCAGAACTCGTCACCCTTGCGTGAGAAACGGGTGGTCTCGTTTTCGGCCTTGAAGGTGACGTTGTTGAAGTCGCCAAGCATGGTTTCGCCATTTGCGGCCTGCATCGCCAATTGGTGATGCGAGCCTTGCCAGTCCTTGACCTGCTCGGTGTGACAGCCCTGGCATTGTTGCTCATCGACCATGGTCGCGGGCTTCTGCGCCACAGGTTGCGGTCTGGCGACGACAGGCGCCGCCGCGCTGATCGGCGGTGCCGTGTACGGCGCGGGCGCGGGGCTGAACAGAAACCAGCCAATCCCCGCCACTGCGGCCAGCAGCACGCCGATGGTGAGGGGGAACAGGTAACGTGAAAGGGGCTGTCGGGATGAATCAGGATCAGGCTGTACGACTTTATTTTTATGCTTGGGCATTACGACTTCCGTGGTCAGATGCATTGGCCTGCTGGCATGCGTTCAAGCTCGATGCAGCTTTGCCGGATGAGTCGCTGTCTGTCAAATGGCGGTTGTGATCAACTGCGCAACCACGTGTGAATCTTCAATGTTTGCAGGGCAAATACGCGGGCATTGGCTATAACTGTAACTCCCCCAAGCAATTTCTTCGGCTTTCTGACAGGAGTTACAGCATGAAGCTTGCACTGATGATGAGCACCCTCTGCATCGCCACGCTTGGAGTGGCGGGGTGTTCGAGTAAGGTTGTCGAGCCTGACCAGTACTCCGGATTTCTCAAGGACTACAGCCAGCTCCGGGAAGCCAGATCACCGTCCGGTGCCGAGGTAATGCGTTGGGTCGATCCGAAGCTCGACATCAACCGGTTTACCAGCGTCTACGTCGAGCCGACCCAGCTCTATCCCAAGCCGCAGGCGACGGTGAAGATTCCGCAACAGACCCTCAACGGCATCACCAGCTACTACGATCAAGCGCTAAAGCGCGAAATCAGCAAGTCCTTGCCATTGGCCAACGGCCCTGGCCCCGGTGTAATCGTGGTACGTGCGGCGATTACTGCCGTGAGCAGCAAGACCGAAGGCCTCAAACCGTATGAAATCATCCCGGTTGCGCTGGTTGCGGCAGCGGTCAGCACGGCCAGCGGTATCCGCGATCAGGAAACCACACTCGCCACCGAAGCGGTGTTTCTCGACGGCGGCAGCAATAAGGTTGTGGCCCAGGTTGTGCGCAAGGGCACTGGCAAACCATTGGCAAACGACACTCAGGTAATGAAAGCCGATGACGTCAAAGCGGTGATCGATGGCTGGGCGGCGGACATGCATCAGTCCTATCTCAAGCTCAAGTCGAAGTAAGATCCGCCAGCGGGATCGTTCAGGGCGAACGATCCCGTGCGTGTTTCATCAGAACTCGGCTCGGGCCTGGCGGTTGTAATGACTGAGCAGACCGTCGTAACTCCGGTTGACTGCGTGGAAGTCGTCGCTCAGTTGCTGCGGTGGTGCGTGGTCCTGCCAGTCCTTGTGCAGTGTGTTCAACGCCGCCAGATAGCGGGTCGCTGGCTCGCCGATGTGGAACCACAGATCCCGCGCCGCGTCCGTCTTCGTCCTGAACGCGTTGTTTTGCGAGACGAGGAAGGGTGCCCGACGATCCCAGGCCTGCTGCAGCTTTGCCGTGGTGTCGGCCAGCAATTGTGGCGTCAGTGTGCGGTTTCTCATGCCTTCATCGAGCAAGTCGATAGTTTCTCGGGCCTGGATCATGTATGCCAGTAAATACCAATGGATATCCTTGCCCAGACGCGCTTCCATCCGTTTCAACTGTTCGGGGCGTTGCGCGGCGTCCAGTGGCAGCAAGGCTTCTCTCAGGGCCGTTGACGCCTTGATGTAACCGCTCGCAGCGGACTCGATGAATGCAGATTCGACAATGATGGCCGCCGGGTTTTGCGACCCGGTCGAAAAGCTGGCTTCCCTGTAAATCCGGCCGACCGGAATCACCGTCGCGAGTGTATTCAGCGAGCGAGCGTATTCAGTTGCCTTTTGCGCCAATTCGGGCTGGTAGGCCAGTAATTGGAGTTTTTCGGCGAGGCCTTGAGAGCAGACGTCGCGCTGTATGTCACGCACATTCAACGCATCACTGTCGTCGAAATCCTTGAGGCCAAGCATCCATTGCTGGTTGTGAGGCTGAGGCGGCTGGGGATTTTTGTAACGGTCGTAAGCCACTCGCCATTGCACGTCGACCCGGTTGACGCAGCTGATGAGCGGGCTCAGGGCATTGGCCTGGGCGGTGATCGGCGCATCGCGTCCATCCAGCCAGAGGTCGAGTTGTGAGAAGGGCCGACTGGCCCCCATCAATCCCATCACGACAACGGCGATCACCAGACCAATGGGGAACAACAAGTTCGCGTTTTTCACGGTCGCGCCTCCTTGCCGTACCACTGCTCAACGGTGGCCGGTGCGTTGCATTCGGTGGTGGTCGCCGGCATACGGCTGCACGAACGTTCAGTCCAGGGTTGCAACCCCTGATTACGGTTGACCGTGCCTTGGCTGGCGATCACGTTGATGACACCCAGCACAACGACCAGAACCACTATCCCCAGACTCGTCAGGCAGATTTTCAGAATTGGGCTGCTCTGCTCCCAGGAGACCTGCGGTTTGACCTGGCGCCGCCGTACCAGCCCGAAAACTGCGAGGGTTGCGGTGTATACAACGCCAGCGATCGGACCGAAAAGCCAACTGAGTCCGGCTGCCATCAGCGCACAGGGAATGAGGTCGCGCAGAACTCCGAACGGCGGCGAGTCGGAGCGCAAGCCCAGGCGAAGGCGTGCACTGAGCCGGTCATCCAGTAACCACCAGCGATGGGCCAGGTCATGCACCAGCCAATTGAGCCCGGCTGCGATCACGGCAAATACGACCGTCGTGATCATGACAATGTTGATCAGCCCGCTGACGCGCAGGCCCTGCGGGATGAAGTGGGTAAAAGAGCCGATCAGACAAGCCAGCACGACACCCACGTATGTCGGCCAATCGTTGAAACTCAATTCCCAGTCGCGCCAGAAGAACGCGGTGCCACCGGGCATCTCCGCCCAGACCTGTGGGTTATTGGCGTACAGCGCCGAGCTCAACTTACGGCACTGCGCCCAGTCTTCTTCGCGCAGGCGTCGGGCCAGAGCGCGACGTTGATTGAAGGGGCCGTTGCCCAGGAGCATGCGCGCGGCGCGGTGTTCAGGCGTGGCGAGCGGTGCCTCGGCAAGCTGGCGCTGCCGCGCGAGAAAAATCGGCGCTTCATGACGGGCGAGCAGGCGCGTCCATTCACTCTCGGGGCAACGGTTGGTTGGGCCTGGGTGCCAGCCCTGGCCGGCGCATACCTGTTCGAAAAGGTTTGAGGACCAGTAACGGCTATCCAGCAGCAATTGACTGAGGAGCAGGTTGAGCCATTGCCGGTGCACTTCTGCTTCGAGCCACAGGTACTGCGTGCGAGACTTGTACGCCTGCAGAAAATCTTCGTCGTCCTCTAGTTCAAGGGCGTCACGCAGGGGGCGAGCGATACGCTCGCGCTGCTGAGCGAGCAAAAGCGTGATCGATTCCTCGTCCAGTTCAAGGCGCTGCCAGGCACTGAACCAGTGAAATGTGGGAATCGCCCAGTCCACCAGAGATTCCGATGTATCGGGATGCTCGATGCAGTGCTGCAGGACAGTGTCTTCGAGGATATGCGCGCAACCCTGTTGAACGGCCATCGCATGACGCCGGACCAGTTCGTCGAGGCTGATGCCCGCCAGCGAACGCGTCACCTGCTGCAACGCGTCGACTTCTACTACCGTCAGACCGGTAAGGTCCCAGTTGCCGTCGTCATCCTGCTGGTCGTCGTTGAACTGTGCCCATTCTTTGTAGTTGAGGGCCTGCTCATACGCGTCACGCAGGCGCTGAAAACCTTCGGCGTCGTCGTCCGGACGGGTCTTTTTGAGAGGGGCAGCGTATTGGCGTTTGATACTGCGCGTATCGGCGTCGGGCGTCAGGCCCAGGACGGTCCAGCAACTCATTGCGTATACAACTCCATGAAAACCTGCGACGCGATCCAGTGATGGCAATTTGATTTTGCGCACCCTACCTGTTTCGCGTCGAAAAGTCCTCAGCCGTTGCTCATTTGCCGACGAACCAGCGGAAGTAAGGATTGCCACCGTCGCTCTGCATCACTTCGCTCATGTCCCGCCCCCAGGCATCGCGGTCGCCGTTGTACGCATGCAGGCTCGCGCGGTAGAACTGCAGCAGACGCTGGCGGTGGGTCTCCATTCGCTCAGTGAACCCGGTATCGGCATTCACCAGTGGCGGCGGCACATACAGATCCAGCAGCGCCGGCAGCACCCGGGTGATTTCCTTGCTGCGCACCCACGGCGCGTATTCGATTCGGGGCTGATCGTCAGTCACCGCCGGCGCGTTTACCGCAAAGCGTTCAAGGCCTGCGCGGTCGGTGACCCAGGTCGCGAGCAACGCTGGTGCCGAGCCAATCCCGACATCCTGCAAGGTGCTGCGTACGCTGGCCTGCTGGAAGCGCTCGGTGATTTTCGCCGCGTCCAGTTGCATCGGCTGCAGCGAACCGACCAGCAGCATCTCGTGGAACTCACTGGTCCACAGCGAGGCATACGGGAACACGTCGAGGAAGCTGCGTACCAGTGCGCGCGAATCGTCGATGTTCTGGGTCGGCAGCGGCAGCCACTGCGCGACGATGCCTTGTTGCTCCAGGCGACTGGCCGCTAGTTGATAGAAATCCCGCGAGTACAGATTGACCACACCGGCCGCCGATGGCGGTGGCGGTTCGAGGGTGATCAGGTCGTAGGTCTGCGGGCTGCGCAACAGTTCCTGACGACCATCGCGCAGGCGCACCTCGACGCCGGGATCGTTGGCAGCGTTGAAGTTGCCCTTGAACAGAGGCGCGGCCTTGACCACCGATGGCAGCAGTTCGGCGACCACCCGCTGTTCCAGGCCCGGATAGCGCAGCAGGGCGCCGGCGGTGATCCCGGTGCCGAAGCCGATCACCAGCGTCGAGCGCGGCTCGCCGTTATGGATCAGCAGTGGCAGCAGCGCCTGGATGCGCATGTAGCGCAGCGACGGCATGGCGTCGCCGGTGTTGGACACGCCTTGAATGTACAGGCGGTGGAAGCTGTTCTCACCACGGCCCTGAGCGACCACCGCCACGGTGCCGCCACGGCCTTCCTCGTAGAACACCAGCGTGCCGTTACGCGCACCGGGCAGCAGACTGGCGAGTTTGTCCACTGGCGTCAGCACGGCGAGCACGACCGACAGCAGCCCCAGCGCGACCACGGCCTGACGCCGGCCTTTTTTGACGTGATGACCCTTGCGGACGGCCACGTAGCCGATGCCGGCCGCGATGATCGCCAGCAAGCCCAGCGTGCGCACCAGCCCCAGCAGCGGGATCAGCAGAAAACCGCAGAACATCACCCCGACAATCCCGCCCAGGGTGTTGAACGCAACCACGGCCCCGACATCGCGGCCGACCCGCTCACGACCGACACTCAAGCGCAGCGCCAGTGGAAACGCCGCGCCGAGCAACAGCGTCGGCACAAACACGATGCTCAGCGCCGCCACTGCGAAACGTGCGCTCATACCGGCCAGTTCGCTGGCGCCCAAGGCCAGCAGCCAGCTCTCGGCCTGACTCTGGGCCAACACCAGCCAGCGCCCGAGCAGGGCAATTTCCAGCAAGGCGATCAGCCCGGCACCGGCAATCAACAGACCGAACACGCCCCATGGATCGCGAATGCGCTCGACGCGGCGGGCGAGCAGGGCGCTGCCGATGAACAGCCCGGTCAGGTACGTCGCGAGCACCACGGCAAATGCGTAGGTGCGGGTGCTCATGAACTGCACGATCGACTGCGACCAGACCACTTCATACCCCAGCGCCACGCCGCCGGCGATGGCGTACAGCCACAGTGCGGTGCGGTCCGCGGCTTTCTCGGTGTGATGTTTGACCGCAGCCGCAATCGGCGTCGGCTGTTGACGCTGCCACCACAGCGCACCGGCCGCGGCCAGCAGATTGAGCATTGCGGCAAACAGCGCACTGCCGCGCACGCCGAGGGTGGCGATCAGCACGAACGCGGCGAGCAGGGTGCCGACAATTGCGCCCAGGGTGTTGGCCGCATACAGCTGACCGCCGGCCCTGCCCGGATCAGCCGCCAGCGAGCGCACCAACACCGGGAGCGTGCCGCCCATCAACACCGCCGGAATCCCTACCAGCGTAAACGGCAAGCACCAGGCGAGAAGGCCGATATGACCTTGCAACCAGGCAAACGGGCTCGCCGCCAGGCTCATCGCAACCGTGGCGCCAACCCCGAGTATCGCCACCAACACTTCCAGCCCGGCGTAGAGCAGCACCGGTTGCTGAAAGCGATCAGCCCAGCGCCCGAACAGCCAGCCGCCAATGGCCAGCCCGGCAAAAAACGCGCTGATGCCGGTGGTGATGGCATAGACCTCGACGCCGACCACCAGCGACAACTGCTTGATCCACAGCACCTGATACACCAGCGCGGCGGCGCCGGAGATGCACAACAGCAGGGCGGGGATCAGCAGCGCCGGGGTGGCGGCTTGAGTGGTGGGTATGGCCGACGGCTTGCTGGCGATACGTGAGGACATGCGGATTGCCTTATTTCAATTCAGAAATTGCGGTGATGGTGCTGGCCTTTTCGCGAGCAGGCTCGCTCCCACAGGGGATTTGTGTTGGACGCAAGTCCAGTGTGGGAGCGAGCCTGCTCGCGAATGGGCCGATACGATCCCAGATTGGAAACAGGGCCGCCCGCCAATGAGGGCGGGTGGCAGTTCAACGGTCTTACTGTGCAGCCGGTGCCGCTTTCATTTTCTCTTCAATCTTCGCGTCCACCGCAGCACGAATCTGGTCGATGCTGAAGCTCGCCGGTTTCTGGCTCGGCGGATACTCGATGAAGGTCTGCAGGAAGCGTGCTGCCTTGGTTGTCGCAACGGCGACCAGATAAACGTTTTTGGTCGACCAGTCGTAGTATTGATCGGAAACCACGTCAGCCCGCTCGTACGGGTCCATTCTCAGGTTGAAGATCTTGGGCACGCGCAAGGGCGTGAACGGGTTGCTCCAGACTGCAAAACCACCCGGCGCTCGCTGCTCGGCGAAAACGGCCTTCCAGTTGCCAAAGCGCATTGAAACCAGCATGCCGTCGTCGTTGAAGTAGTAGAACTCCTTACGCTCACCGTTGGGTTGCTGGCCGGTCAGGTAGGGCAACTGGTTGTAACCGTCCAGATGCACTTTGAAGTTGTTGCCTCCGGAGGTCGGCGCCCAGCCCTTGAGCAGCTTGTCTTTCACCTCGGTGTCACCGGCAGCAGCGAGCAAAGTCGGGAACCAGTCCAGGCCCGAGAACATCTCGTTGGAGACTTCCCCCGGCTTGATTTTGCCCGGCCAGCGAATCATCGCCGGTACACGGTAGGCGCCTTCCCAGTTGGAGTTCTTCTCGTTACGGAACGGCGTGGTCGCCGCGTCCGGCCAGGAGAACTGATTCGGACCATTGTCGGTGGTGTAGACCACGATCGTGTTGTCGGCGATTTTCAGGTCGTCGAGGGTCTTGAGCAGTTTGCCGACATCTCCGTCGTGTTCCAGCATGCCGTCGGCGTATTCGTTGCCGGGCATGCCGCTCTGGCCCTTCATCGAGTCACGCACGTGGGTGAACAGGTGCATGCGCGTGGTGTTCATCCAGACGAAGAACGGCTTGTCGGCCTTGGCCTGTTTCTCGATGAACGCTTGCGCGGCAGCGGTGGTTTCGTCGTCGATGGTTTCCATGCGCTTGGTGGTCAGCGCGCCGGTGTCCTCGATCTTGCCGTCGGCGAAACTGTGGATTACGCCCCGTGGCGAGTTGGCTTTGACAAAGTCCGGGTCATCCTTGGGCCAGTAGGGGCGTTCGGGTTCTTCTTCGGCGTTAAGGTGATAAAGGTTGCCGAAGAATTCGTCGAAACCATGGTTGGTCGGCAGGTATTCATCTTTGTCCCCAAGGTGGTTCTTACCGAACTGGCCGGTGGCGTATCCCTGAGACTTGAGCGCCTGAGCGATGGTGATATCGCGCTTTTGCAGGCCCACCGTCGCTCCTGGCGCGCCGACTTTCGACAGGCCGGTACGCAGCGGCGTCTGGCCGGTGATGAACGAGGATCGTCCGGCGGTGCAGCTGTTCTCCGCGTAATAGTCGGTGAACATCATGCCTTCTTTGGCAATCCGGTCGATGTTCGGGGTCTTGTAGCCCACCACGCCCATGGAGTAGGCGCTGATGTTGGTCTGGCCGATATCGTCGCCGAAGATCACCAGAATGTTGGGTTTCTCAGCCGCTGTGGCAGTTGCCGACAGCGCCATCACCGAGGTTGCCACCAGGGCGAGTTTCGGTAGCCACTTGCGTATGCGAGTCATCTGACTTGCTCCTTATCGCGGGGGTCGTTGTTGCGACTTACGTTTCTTGCAGTCCTGCATCACGCTTTTTCTTATTGCACCTGCCCGGTTGCCGGTGGATCGAACGGGTAGATCCGGCGCCATTCGGTCGCCATGTCCACCACGGTCCAGCCACGGGAATTTGCTTCGTCGAGGGCTTTGTCGAGTCGCCCGATATCGGATTTTCGGTCGTAGGCCCACTCGCGTCTGGCGTCGGTGTGGTGCACCAGCCCCATGAAGCGTTTGCCGGGGCCGGCGGCGGTCCACTGCAGCATCTGCAGGTCGCCGTCGGAATTGCCGAACGCGAGGATCGGCCGTTTGCCGATCACTGCATCAATGCTCTCCGGTTTGCCCGGGCCGTCGTCGTTGTGTGCCAGTTTCCGGGTGCGCAGGATCGAGGCCTGGCCGTCCTTGAACTGGAACGCGGTGACGAACGTGGTGCCGATCACCTGTTCCGGCGGGATGCCGTAAACCTTCTCGGCGAAGGCGCGCATGAAGCCGGTGTCGCCGCCGGAAACGATGTAGGTCTTGAAGTCCTGGCTGCGCAGGTAGTCGAGCATTTCCAGCATCGGCTGGAAGATCATCTCGGTGTAGGGCTTGCCGGTTTTCGGATGTCGAGCCTGGCTCAGCCAGGTCTTGGCGTAATCGTCGAAAGCCTCGGTGGTCATGCCGGTGTGGGTGGCGCCGAAGATCTTGATAATCCCGTCCATGCCGGCGGCGGCCAGGGCCTGATGATCGTTTTCCAGCACGGCTTTGAATGGCTGGGTGGTTTGCCATTCCGGGTGCTGCGGCGCATTGCGCTTGACTTCGTCGAGGGCGAACAGCAACTCGAAATACATCGGCTGCTCGCTCCACAGGGTGCCGTCGTTGTCGAACACGGCAATGCGATCGGCGGGTTTGACGAAATCTTTGCCGGACTGATCGGTGACGGCTTGCACAAACTCGATGATGTGTTTTTTGGCCGGGCCGTCGTTCCATGACGGCAGTGGCTCGCTGGCCTGGGCCAGCAGTGGCAATGCCAGCGCAAACACCAGCGCAAGGCTGAAACGTTGACGCTGCTGCGGTGGATGGGTCATGGGAAATCCCTTTCATGAACGGGGTTGAGCGGGCGCAGGGCCGGAGCCGGTTTGCGCTGCTGTTGGGCGGCCTGACTGTGAAGCGTAGTCAACGATTCATGCAGTTGAGCGAGTGTTTGTGCAGTCTGTGGATCACGTCCATAAAGCCCGCGCAACAGGCCTTGCAGTCGCGGGCCGGCATTCACCAGTTGCAGCCCGAGGCGACTGCGGCGCAGCCACAGATACAAGGCGCTCAATTGCGCCGGTTGAGCCTGCAGTTGCGGGTTGATCTGCTGCCAGGCGAAGTCCGCCGATTGCTCCCAGGCCAGTTGCCGCGCGTGCTTGCGCGCCTGCCATTGGTGCCGGGCGCGCATCAGCGCCGGACGCAGCCAATAACCGACGCCAATACACACGGCGAGTAGCGCCAGCCACAGCAACCAGCGCGTGGAAAAATGCGGGTTGTTGCGGCCGAGCTGCTGGAGATCGTCGGTGATCGAAAACACCGGTTTGTAGGCGCTGTTGGCTGCGGCTTCGAAGGTCACTGCCGGCACGTGCGCAATGCGGCTCTGCTGCGTTTTGACGTCCCACCATTTCACCGCGATGGCCGGCAGGGTGTAGGCGCCAGCCTTGTCGATGCGGTAGGTGACGGCGTCGATGCGCTGACCACCGAGCACGTTGCCGCGGCCGTCATCCAGGTGAGTGACTTGTGGGGTCTGCAGATAACGACTCAGCCCGGCCACGTCAGCCAATGGCGGAACCGGGAGCGCCATCGCCAGTGCGCCATCGGCTTGCAGGATCAGTTGCCGGGTGATGCTGTCACCGGTTTTCAACGGGGTTGCCGAGTTGATCAAGCTTTGGCTCAGGCGCACATCGCTGGCCACCAACGGCGTTTCTCCGGGTTTGAAGCCGGGTGGCTGGGTGGTGCTGAAGTGCAACGGTTGGCTTTGGGCGCTGATCGCTGTGCTGGCCTGACCGGGTGTCGCACTGACCGTCAACGGCGGAATATCGAAGCGGCGGGCGACATTCGGGGTGATCAGGTAGCTGTAGCGCAAGCCGCTGAAGGATTGCCCGTCGATGGTCTGATTCAGGTGTTGGGCCTGGCCGTCCGGCGGCGTGACCAGGGCGCCGTCGAGTTTCAGTTCGGGCAGGGTGGCGGCGCTGGTGAACCAGGTGTCGGTGAGCACGTCGACTTGCAGCTCGAGCAGTCCGCCGACCATCGCGCCTTCGGCGGGTTGCAGGTGCGCCTGGATTTTCAGTTGGGGTTCGGCGGCAGAGGCGTGGATTGTGAACAGGCAACTGGTGAGCAGGGTCAGCAGGGTTGCGGTGATCAGGCGGGCGCCATCGCGAGCAGGCTCACTCCTACAGAAGATTTTCGGCGCACACAAATCCCCTGTAGGAGTGAGCCTGCTCGCGATGGCCGCAACCCGGTTCATGGTCTGGCCCCCGATTGATCCTGCAAACTGAATTTCTGCTTGAGAAACTTCGCCGGCGAGGTGTTCAGGTTTTGCAACCACAACGCATCGGACGTCGCTTGTTCAGTCTCGACCTTTTTGCTCTGGCCCTTGCCCGGCGCCTTGTCGAATTTCACTTCGTCCGGTTTGGTCTCGGGGGCGTTCTTTTCGGCGCTGTCGGTGTCCTTGAGCAACGCCTGCGCCAGCGCCAGATTGGCCGTGGCTTCAGGGAACTGCGGTTGCCGTTGCAAGGCTTGGGTATAGGCGGCGATCGCCTGATCGAACTTGAAGCGCCGCACGTAAATGTTGCCCAGGTAGAACCACGCTTGCGCCGTGTCCAGCCGGGCGAAGGTCGCCAGTGCGAGGTCGTAATCTGCTGCGTGATAGGCCGCCACGCCTTTCCAGTACGGATCGACAAACAGCGCCGCCGCTTGCGGCCAATGCTCATGCTCGGCGGCCCAGCGCCCTTGCTGATCGCGGGTGAAGAACGCGTCGGTCAGTGCGCTGGCCTGGGCGGGTGCAGCAGGCCAGCCAAGGCTTGTGGCCAACAGCAGCGCCGGTACCCAGTTGATGCTCCAGCCCTTGCGCACACCGAGCAGCGCCAACAATAGAAGAGGCCAGCACAGCCAGTAACCGGCGTCTTTCCAGTGCAATTGCTGTTGTTCGGCGCTGGCACTCTGGAAATGTTGTTGCGCGTGCAGCTCAATCCAGTCCAGATCATCGTCGTCGAGGGTGAGGCTGCCCAGCGGCGCGTCAAGGGCGGCGGCCAATTGCTTGAGTGCCGCCGGATCGAAATGGCCGAGCAGCGGACGCCCGTTGCTGTCGACTGCCGGCTGGCCATTGGCGCCCTGAATCACGCCGCCATCCGCGTTGCCCACCGCCAGTACCAGTACCTGCAATTGGCTGTCGTCGAGTTGTTTGCCGAGACCATCGAGCTGTGCAACGTCAGCGCCGTCGGTGATCAACAGCAGGCTGCCCGGGGTTTGCTCGGCGCTGAGCAGGCGTTTGGCCTGCTCGATGACGGCGCTAACGTCCTTGCCCGGTTTGTCGATGAGACCTGTGCCCAGCGCCTGAATGAAGGTGTCGAGCAGCGCCGGATCGTCGGTCGGCGACAACACCAGATGCGCGCTGCCGGCATAGGCGATCAGTGCGGTGCGGGCGCCGGCGCGACGCTGAATCAGGTCGTGGAGTTTGTGCTTGGCCGCTTCCAGGCGCGTCGGTGGCACGTCGCTGGCGTCCATCGATGGCGACAGATCCACGGCGACGATCAGCGGCGCGCGATTCTGCAGAAAGTCCGGGCGATCCTGCTCCCAGGTCGGCCCGGCGGCGGCGAGCGCCCCGAGTGCCAACACCGCGCACAGCCAGTGCACCGGGCGCAGACGCTGCTGATCCGTTGGCGTGACCAGCAGGTGCGGCAGCAAGTGTTCGGCGATGTTGCTGCGCAGCCGCCGTTGCAAGTCGCGGCTGCGGCGCCAGAGCAGCGGCAGCAGCGCGGCGAACAGCGCGAGCAGCAACCACAGCGGGCGTAAAAAGTGGAAGTCGCTGAGATTGATCTCCATCTCAGGCCTCCTGCCGCTGGCGGGCCAGCGCCAGGCGCGGGCGCAGCAGGGCACCGAGGTGATACAGCGCCAACAGCGTCAGCGCCGCGCCCAGCGGCCAATGAAACAACTCGCGTTGCGGCTGATGGCTAAGGGTTTTCACTTGATGCGGCGTGAGGCGATCGAGGGTGCTGTAGACCTGATCCAGTGCCGTACGATCTTCGGCGCGGAAGAACTGCCCGCCAGTGGTTTGGGCGATCTGTTGCAGCCCGCGCAGATTGACCTGCGCCTCGCCGGACGCCGTCGGGTCGCCGATGCCGATGGTGTGAATGACCACGCCTTTGTTGGCGGCCATTTCCGCGGCGTGGTCGGGGGTGATCGCGCTGCTGGTGTCGTTGCCGTCAGTGAGCAGGATCAGCACCTTTTGCTGTTCGTGCGCCTGGTCGAGCAGCTTCAGACTCAAACCGATGGCATCACCGATGGCGGTGTTCGGCCCGGCCATGCCGATGCCGGTATCGGCCAGCAAAAGCGCAAGGCTGGCGTGATCGAGAGTCAGCGGCGCCTGCGGATAGGCACCGCTGCCGAACACGATCAGACCGATGCGGTCATCCTTGCGCTTGGCGATGAAGCCTTGCACCACCTGTTTGACGGCGGCGAGGCGATTGATTTTCTGGCCATCGGCATTGCTGAAATCTTCAGTCTCCATCGATTGCGAGAGGTCGATGGCGAGCATCAGGTCGCGTACCGGTTGCTGGCGTTCGATGGGCTTTTCGACGAACACCGGGCGCGCGGCGGCGAGCAGGATCAACGTCCACACCAGAAGATTGAGCAGCATTTGCCAGGGGTTCTGACGATTGCCGACCCGGCTCGGCGCTTCCCCGACGGCGCGGCTCATGGCGCCGAAAAACGGCACGCGCACGGCGCTGCGCGCCTCCTGATACGCCGGTAGATAACGCAAGGTCAGCCACGGCAATGGCAGCAGGAGCAACAACCACGGGTAATCAAGCTGCCACATGGTGCTGCTCCACCCAATGTTGGCAGGTGTCGAACAGCGCCTGGCGCTGTTCGGCGGGGAGGGCGCGCAAGGTGGCGTCGGGGGCGTAGGCGAGTAGGGCCAGTTGTGCGCTGAAGTCGTCGGGCAGCCTGGTTTTGCAGTGCTGCTGCAGAAAGGCTTGCCACTCATCTTTCCCCAGCGCCGCAGGACTCTGTGGGAGCGGGCTTGCTCGCGAAAGCGCTGTGTCAGGCGCCATCAATGTTGGATGTGCCGACGCCTTCGCGAGCAAGCCCGCTCCCACAGGGGTTGTGTTCCTGTTTCGGGATTGGGTTGGCATCGAAAGGGCCACGCGTTTGAGCAGTTCGGGCAACTCGCGCAGGGCATTGAGATCATCACTGCGCTCACGCAACTGCGCCAGCCGCACCAGCGCTTCGCGCCGATACTGATCCCGTCGCCACTGCACATAACGCCGCACGCCAACCATCAACGCCAGCACAACCAACAACGCCAGCAACAGCCACCAGCCCCAGGTCTGCGGCGCATAACTCACCGGCACCGGCAGGCTCAGCTCCTTGAGCTGGCCGATGTCGGGGATATTCGGGTTCATCGCCGTGGGCCGGCAGACTTGCCAAGCTCGGCGCGCAATTGCGCGTGGGCCTCTTCGGCGGTGCTGAACATCATCAGCGGCACCTGACTGCGGCGCAGCAGGGTGGCGACGTCCTTAAGGCGGCCACCGAGGTAATCGCCCAATGGCTGATGCACGCTGCGTTTCTCGACAGCCAGTTCCACCTGCAATTGGCCTTGGGTGACCAGCAGCCGGCCATCGCTCGGCAGCTTCAAGGCCAGTGGATCGTAGACTTGCAGGGCAATCACGTCGTTGTGCGCGCGCAGTTGCCGCATCAATTGCAAGGTGCGTTCACCCGCCCCGGCGAAGTCGCTGACGATGCAGATCAAATGGTCATGCCCGGCCAGCGCCAGGCACCGCTGCAAAGCCTTGTCCAACTGGTCCTCGTCTTCGGCGTCGGGATTGGCCGCGTTCAGCGCCTGATTCTGTTGCGCCACGCGGCTGAGCAGGGCTTCGACCCGTTTGCGACTGCGCAACGGCGCGATGCAGTCGATGCGCTGATCGTTGAACACCAGACCGCCGACCCGGTCACCGGCGTTGAACACCATCCACGCCGCCAGCGCCGCGAGTTCCGCGGCGAGGGCAGATTTGAAACTGCGTCGCGAGCCGAAGAACATCGACATGCGCTGATCGACCACGATCAATGCCGGGCGGTCGCGCTCTTCAGTAAAAGTGCGAACCACCGGTTTGCCTGTACGCAGGGAAGCGCGCCAGTCGAGGTGGCGCAAATCATCACCAGTCTGATAACGGCGCAGCTCATCGAAGTTCAAACCACGGCCACGCAGGCGCGAGGCATGGTTTCCGGCAAGGATGCTGCCCTGAGGCTGACGCGCCAGAAAACTCAGGTCACGGGCCTTGAATTCCAGCGACATCAATTGCGCCACAGACACGTAGACCAGACCGTCCGTGTTCATGCCGGAATCGCCACTTTATCCAGCAAACGGTCGAGCACCTGATCGGCAGTCACGCCATCCGCGACCGCGTCGTAGCTCAATTGCAGGCGATGACGCAGCACCGGATGCACCACGGCGCGCACGTTATCCGGCGAGACGAAATCCTGGCCCTGCAACCACGCGTCGGCCCGCGCGCAACGATCCAGGCCGATACCGCCCCGGGGACTGGCACCGATGCTGATCCAGCGTCCGAGGTCTTCGTCGTAATCGGCCGGGTGGCGAGTGGCGTTGATCAGGTCGATCAGATAGCGGTCGATGGCCGGTGATACGTGCACCGCGCTGACCTCCTTGCGCGCAGCGAAAATCACTTCCTGTGACAGGCTGAAGCCCTTGCCCGGCGCGGTGTTCGCACCCTGGGCAAACTCTTCGGCGCGCAACAGGCGCAGCACCTGGCTTTCATTGTCGGCGCTGGGGTAATCCAGCAGCACCTTCATCAGGAACCGGTCCATCTGCGCTTCCGGCAATGGATAAGTGCCTTCCTGCTCGATCGGGTTTTGCGTGGCGACCACAATGAACAGCTCCGGCAGCACATGGCTGGTGCCGGCCACGGTAATCTGCCGTTCCTCCATGGCTTCCAGCAGCGCCGCCTGGACCTTGGCCGGGGCGCGATTGATCTCGTCGGCGAGGATCAGATTGCCGAACAGCGGGCCGGGCTGGAAGCGGATCTCGTTTTGCCCGGCGACCTGATGCAGCACTTCGGCGCCGGTGATGTCCGAGGGCAGCAAGTCGGGGGTGAACTGGATGCGGCTCATCTTCGCGTCCAGATGCGTGGCCAGCGCCTTGACCGTGCGCGTCTTGGCCAGCCCCGGCAGGCTTTCCAGCAGCAAGTGCCCGTTGGCCAGCAGGCCGAGGAGGATCTGCCGAATGACCTGATCCTGGCCGAGTACGGCTTCGGCGATGCTCGCTTGCAGGGCATTGAGGTCGGTGAGTGTGGTCATGGGACAGTCCTTTGTGGCCGGTCTAGAAAAACGCCAGGGTCATGTTGACGGCAATTCCGTTGCCTTCAGGGCGGTTCTTGGTGTCGAACTCCGGCACCCAACGCGCACTGATGTTGGCTTGGGCATCGGCGAATTTGCCGCTCCAGGCGACTACCGGCCCGGCGCCGACGGAGCGTCCACGGAAGCCATTCAGGCTGTCGGCGGTCTGCCCTTTGTCGTCGGTGACTTGCTGGATATAACCCGCCGCCAGACCTGCGCTCCAGCCACTGCCGAAGCCGTGAGTCCACAAGGCGTCGAGGGTGAAGATGTTGCCGTTGCGGTAATCGGTGGCGGTGTTTTCGGTGTAGAACTCCAGGCCACTGGACAGGGTGAACTCGCCACCCTTGCCGTCCAGATGGGTGAAGGCCACGGTGGGCATGAACGTGTAATTGTTCTGCCCCGGGTTGGCCAGGCGATTGTCGTTGTAGGCACCGGTCGGCACGTAGATCGGCAGGGACAACGCGATGTGGTTCAATTCGTCGAAGTGGTAGCCGGCGGCAATCGGGGTGACCAGCGCGTCGGCGAACTGAGTCCCGGAATCGCTGGTGCCGAGGGTGCGTCCGCGCGGGCCGGTGATGGCCGCGTCAATGTCGGTGTACTGCACTGGAACGCCGATTGCCGAGGCGAAGTTCCATGGGCCTTTGCCGGTGTCCCAGATGTGCGTCAGGTTGGTCATGGTATAGGAGACTTTCATGTCGATCCCGGCACTGACTTCACCGGAAATCGGCGCGCCACGACTACCCTTGAGCGATCCGTCGTACCAGATGCTGGTCACCGAGACGACCCAGCCCGGTTCGGGCGGGATGATCCCGGCGTTGGAGTACACCTGTTGCCCGGTAATCGGTCGGCCCACGCCGCCCTCGGCTGCATAGAGTTGAGTACTGCCGATCATGCACAGCGCCAGCAGCGGACGCACAACGTAAGGCTTGACCATCACTGGCTCCGTTTATTGTTTTGAGTTGACCGGGTTGAGCAATGGCATCTTCCACTCGCCGCTGGCCACTTCCGGTTTCGGCAGGTACAGGCGCAATACGCCGTAGAACGGCCCGTTCGGTGCCGGCAGCCAGTTGGCCTGCTTGTCCTTGCCGGGATTGTCGTGCTGCACGTAGAGGGTCAGTCCGCCGTCGGCATCGAGCTTCAAGTCGGGCAGCATCCGCGAGTTGATCAGGTAGCGATTGAGCGGATTGGCCACCAGCAATTTGCTCTTGCCGTCATACATGGTCAGCGACCAGAAGGCGTCGGCCGGGGGCAGGGCGCCCTTGTCGAAATGCAGGGTGTAGTCGTGTTTCGCCGCGTCGACCGGTTGGCCGTCCTTGTCAACGAAATAACCGATGTAGTTCGCCTCTTCGGCAGAGTTGCCGAAAATGCCCATGTTGGCGCCGGCGTAGCGATACAGGTAATTGCCCTTGAGGTGATCGCGGGTGCCGAACAGGTCACCGCTGCTGATTTCGTGCGTGTCGACCTTGTCTTTCTTGAACGCGGCGAATTCCGCCTTGGCGTCACTGATGCCGTCTTCAAGAGCCTTGCGTTGCTCGGCGCTGAGCTGTTTCAGATCGAATGGCTGACCGGCACCGATGCCGATTTTGGCGAAGCGTGCGAGCAGGTCTTTTTCGACGTCCTGCGGCGGGGTGAAGGCGAGCATGAAGTTCAGGTAGCGGAACAGCTCCGGGGTTTCACTCATGGTCGGCGTCGGCTTCGGCCAACTGACTTTCGGTGCCGGCGCCGGAGCTTTCTGTTTCACGTATTTGCTCAGCGGCTCGACCTTGTAGCCTTTCTGGATCTGCTTGACCTTGCCCAGATCTTTTTCGTCGAACAGCTGCGTGCGGTACAGCGCGTAGGCGATGTTGCTTTCGCTGCGCACCAGGCGGTCGATGTTGATCGGCTGCTGACCCTGCCAGTCAGGCCCGGCGATCATGAAATGGCCACCGTTATTCCCGGTGCTGCGGGTGCCCAGATAAGCGAAGTTCTGCGTGTAGGCGTCGATCAGTTGTACCGAGTAATAACGGTGCTCTTCGATCGGCGGCAAGGTCAGGATCAGCGGTTCGCTGCGCAAGTCCATCCAGACGAACGAGTAGGGCGTGTCGGCGTTCGGCGTAACGAACGCGGTGTCCTTGGCGGTGAAGGCCTTGGCGGTGTTGCCGATCTGGTTGAACGGTGCCTTGAAGTTCGGGCTCTTGCTGTCCACGGCCTGGGTGTACAGGGTCTTGTACATCTCCACTACCGGGAAGCCATACAGATAAGCGTCCTTGGCGATGCCTCGGGCTTCTTCGGGGCTGGCGCTGAAATCGGCCCAGGCGCTGCTGCTCAAGGCGAGGGTCAGGCCGGTCAGCCATAGATTGCGTGTGTTCATGCGGCGTCTTTATTCATTGCACGACCGTGATGTCGTCGAGTTTCCAGCTCTTGTCGAAATAGGCTTCGGTCGGCGCGTACAGGCGGAAATAGCTGAACCAGTGCTTGCCGGGCACGGTTTGCACCCAGTTGTTTTCGAAGCCTTTGGGCGCGCTTGGGCCGAAGTACAGGTCCACCGAGCCGTCGGCGTTCTTTTTCAAGTCCTGACGCGAAGACAGGTCGGCCTTGCGCTGCGGATTGTCGATCAGGCAACGGCTGTCGATGTCGTACACGGTCATCGACCAGAACTGCTTGGCTGGCGGGTTGGCGCCGACGTGCAGGCGATAGGTCTTGCCGCCGTCGAGCCAGTCACCCTTGGCGTCGGTGTAGGCGCCAAGATAGGTCTGGCCGAGGCCCGGGGTCTTGGAGACCATGCCTTTGGTGTTGGTCACCGCTTCATAAAACCAGGCGCTGCGCTCCCACAACTGGTCGTAATAGGCCACGCGCTGCGACGGTTCGGCGATGTTCAACACCGTGTCCCAATGCCGGTCGGGCCAGTACTGCGCGTCAGGAAAGCGCTTGGCAAAGGTGTTGGCCTTGGCGATCAGTTCACCGACCTGCGCGCCGGACTCCAGGGCCTGACGCTGCCGGGTGTTGGGGTTGAAGGGTTTGTCCTTCTCGATGCCGAGACTGGCGAGCATCGCCATGTAGAAGCGGTCACGTTCATTCACCGGTTCTTTCTGGATGATCTGATGCAGCCGCTGCCAGTAAGCGATGCCGCGCGGCTGGGTGCCCGACCACTTTTTACCGTCAGGCGAAAGCAGGCGGGTCTTGCTCGGCTCGGCGCGTTTGGCGTACGGGTACATCTTGAATTGCTCGACCAGCGCCTTGCCTTTGGCCGGATCCGGATCCAGCACCCGGAAGCCCACCAGCACGTTCATGGTTTCCGATTTGGCCAGGTAATACTTGTCGGCATCGGCCGGTGGCTCCGCGCCCGGCGGCAGCACCAGGTATTTGCCGCCCTGGCCTTTGTCCGGGCCGGTCTGGCCCATGTCGATGATCGCCCGCTGCCAGAAATCGCCGATGCCGCCGGCGGTCGGTCCCGGTGGCAGTTCAATCACCAGCGGCCCGGTTTCGCTGAGGTCGACGAAGCCGAGAATGTACGGCGTGGTGGCATTGGCGGTGATCACGCCGAGCTTGTCTTCGTAGCTGTCGAGCACCAGCAGATCGCCGCTGCGCGCGCCGAGCTTGTCGCGAAATTCTTCCTGCCACTGCGCGTAGGACACCAGCGGCAAGGCCCACAGGTAACTCTGGGTCGCTTGCTGGAAATCCAGCTCGGCGTAGAGTTTGGCGATCGACTCATGGGCCGGCAGTTCGCCCTCCATGGCGATCTTGCCGATACGGGTGTCGAGCTCCTGAGCACCGACGCCGCAGCTGGCGAACAGGGTCATCAGGCTGAAACCGGCGGCGCGTAAAGCGATGTGCATGGCGATGTCCTTATTTTCCGAATGTCACGTTGATCCCGGCGAACAGGGTGAATTGCGGCACGCCATCGCCTTTGCGTTCAACGGTCCACTGCGGTTCGAGAAAGGCGTTGAGAATGTTGCTGCCGGACTTCCAGACCTTGCCCGCACCCAGCCCGATCGGGATGTAGTGAGTGTTGTTCTTCAGGTCGAACGTCCAGGTGCCGGTGGAGCGCAGGTACCAGCCTTTTTCCAGGTTATGAATGATGAACGGCTGCAGGGTTGCGGTTTCGACATGCGCGCGGTCGTGGTCACCGGCGAACGAGCTCTGGTACTGCACCAGCGCACCGAGCAGGCCGCGCGGCGACGAATCGATCGCTACCGCCGCGAGGCCGGCCTGCCACTTGCCGGTGCCCAGTTCGTCCTCGGCAGCGGTCGGCGCGGTGATCTGCGGGCCGATGCCCAACTGCACACCGTCGGTCTTGAGCAGGAAAATGTCGAACAGATTGAGATCGCCGATGCCGGTGCTGTAGCCGCCGTGCGGATCGGGGCGGGTGCTGATCGGCATCGTTGCGCGCAGTAGCTGCGGGACTCCGATGAAATCGTTGGGCGCAATCGGCAACGTGCCGCGCAGCAACGCATCGTTGGTGTGCAGGTTGCTGTCGAACAGCTTTGGCGTGTAGTAATCCTGCAGGTTGGCGCCGGGCGCCAGGTTCAGCGGGTTGTTGCTTTTGTTGGCCTCCTCGGCGTTATTTGCCAGGGCACAAACCACAGGCGCCAGCGAACTCGCCAGCAGCAGGGCGCGAATCCCCAATTTTTTCGACATGATCCCCGTTTCCCTGGTGGCTACTGCATGGACGACCCGGCACTTCTCGGCCGTTGGACGTAATTCCTTTCTTAATCAAGCCTGTAGGACACGTCTGATTCACGCTAGCAGCTAATCGGGAGTTAGCCAGTCGAATGGATTAATTCTTTGGTTTTGTCTACGGCTTCGCAGTCGAGTGGTGAACTGGTCAATCAAATGCGTGTTGTCAGTGCTGACGCTTTCGCGGGCAAGCCACGCTCCCACAGGTATTGAAGCGTTCACAAATCCTGTGACCGACTCGATACCTGTGGGAGCGTGGCTTGCCCGCGATGGCAATTTCAAATTCAACCCGGCATGGGATCAGGCATTTTTCTTCGCTTGCTCGCGAACACGCTCTTCCTGCGCCCGTGCTTCGGGGGTGAATTCGGCGCCGAAATCCTCGGCGGAGAAGATCTGGCGGATTTCGATATCAGAGTCGCCCGGCATCGGGTTCGGGCAGCGCTTGACCCATTCGATGGCTTCTTCTTTCGATTTCACTTCCCAGATCCAGTAGCCGGCTACCAGCTCCTTGGTTTCGATGAACGGGCCGTCGATGACCGTGCGCTTGTCGCCGGAGAAATGCACGCGCGCGCCTTTGCTGCTCGGGTGCAGGCCATCGGCGTCGATGAGGATGCCGGCCTTGACCAGTTCTTCGTTGAAGTTGCCCATGGCGGTGATCAGCTCTTCACTGGGCATGATGCCGGCTTCGGAGTCGGCGCTGGCTTTGACAAGGATCATGAATCGCATGGTGGTTTCTCCAGGGAATGGGGTTGATTCACTGTTTAGTCGAACGGGCAGGGCGTGAATCGACACGTCTCTGAATAAAAGATGCAGTCCGGCGTTTTAACAAGCAGCAAAAGCACTACAGACCACACGGATCCTCTGTAGGAGTGAGCCTGCTCGCGATGGCGTCATTTCAGTTAGCGAATAGCTGCCTGATACACCGCCATCGCGAGCAGGCTCACTCCTACAGAGGATCGTTGCGCGGTTGTATACAATTTTTTGCGCAGGCCCCTGACAATTTTCTGTCAGGGCATAGGTCGTCGGACAATTTCGTGGTTAACTTCGGCCTCTTGCATGCTCAATAACCACGTTAAGAAGGACTAAAGTCATGGCTCAAGTCACCCTCAAAGGCAACCCGGTTCAAGTCAACGGCCAGTTGCCACAAGCCGGTTCCAAGGCGCCAGCCTTTTCCCTGGTTGCCGGCAATCTGTCCGACGTCACCCTGAAAGACTTTGCCGGCAAGCGCAAAGTGCTGAACATCTTCCCAAGCGTTGATACCCCGACCTGCGCCACTTCGGTACGCAAGTTCAACGCTCAGGCCAACGAACTGGCCAACACCGTGGTGCTGTGCATCTCGGCTGACCTGCCATTCGCCCAGGCCCGTTTCTGCGGCGCCGAAGGTCTGGAAAACGTGCAGAACCTGTCGACCCTGCGCGGTGCCGAATTCATCGAAAACTACGGCGTAGCCATCGCTGACGGCCCGCTCAAAGGGCTGACCGCCCGCGCCGTGGTGGTGCTGGACGAGAACGACAACGTGCTGCACAGCGAACTGGTCAAGGAAATCGCTGAAGAGCCGAACTACGACGCAGCACTCGCCGTTCTGAAATAAGCGCTTTTACAATTGTTAACGGCCTGGCCCTGTCCAGGCCGTTTTCATTTGTGTATCAGTGTTTTGCCTCACACCTTGAAACGTAAGTTGAAGGTAAATTGCCGGTAAAGCTGCTTTGCTTAAATCCCATCAGTGCTTATCGTTCAGCCTCCCGTAAAAGAAGCCCACGCGCCCAATGGTTAATCAATCCATGCAATCGTCCCCTCGCAATTCCCGTCGCTGGCTGATCAGCCTGCTCGTCCTGTTGGTCATCGCCGTTCTGTGCTGGAAATTCTGGCCCGCCGGTTCGGCCCACAAGGAGGGCGCCGACAAGGCTGCGAGCGGCCATGCCGGACGTTCGGGAATGATGCGGCCGGGCTTCGGCGGCGCGGCCGGGCCGATTCCGGTGCGGGTGGCGCCGGCGGTCACGGGGGACTTCCCGCTGTATTACAAGGCGCTGGGTACGGTGACCGCGCTCAACACCATCAATGTGCGCAGCCGGGTCGGCGGTGAACTGGTGAAGATCAACTTCGAGGAAGGGCAGATGGTCAAGGCTGGCGACCTGCTGGCAGAGATCGATCCGCGTCCGTACCAGAACGCCTTGCTCCAGGCTGAAGGCACCTTGCTGCAGAATCAGGCGCAGTTGAAAAACGCTCAGGTCGATGTCGAGCGTTATCGCGGTCTGTACAAGGAAGACAGCATCGCCAAGCAGACCCTGGACACCGCCGAAGCGCTGGTCGGCCAGTACCTGGGCACGGTCAAGACCAATCAGGCGGCGGTCAACGACGCCAAGCTCAATCTCGAATTCACCAAGATCCGCGCACCGATTGCCGGTCGCGTCGGTCTGCGTCAGGTCGACGTCGGCAACCTCGTCGCCGCCAACGACACCACGTTCCTTGCGGTGATTACTCAGACCCAACCGATCAGCGTGGTCTTCACCTTGCCGGAAAACAGCCTCGAAACCGTATTGGCTCGCTACCACAGCGGCGCCAAACTGCCGGCCGAGGCATGGGATCGCGGCGATACCAAGATCCAGGCCAGCGGCGTGCTGCAAAGCCTCGACAACCAGATCGACGTCGCCACCGGCACCCTGAAATTCAAGGCCCGTTACGATAACCGCGACCAGTCGCTGTTCCCCAATCAGTTCGTCAACGTCCATCTGCTGGCCGACACCCTCAAAGGCGTGGTACTGGCACCGTCGGCGGCGATTCAGTTCGGCACCAACGGCACTTTCGTTTACGCGTTGGACGGCGACAAGAAAGTCACCATCCGCCAACTGAAGATCGGCGCCAGTGACGGCACCAACACCGTGGTCACCGAAGGCCTCGCCGCGGGCGATCGCGTGGTGCTGGAAGGCACCGACCGCCTGAAGGAAGGCAGCGAAGTGGAAGTGGTCAACGACAGCAATGACGTGCCGACCACCCCGACCGGGCACCTGCAAGGCAAACCCGCCGCCAGTGCGCCGGACGCCGCTGCGGCTGACAAGGCCAAGAAGGGCGCATGAACATTTCGCGGCTGTTCATCCTCCGTCCGGTAGCCACCACCCTGAGCATGCTGGCCATTGTTCTGGCCGGCCTGATTGCTTATCGCCTGCTGCCGGTCTCGGCATTGCCGCAGGTCGATTATCCGACCATTCGCGTCATGACCCTGTACCCCGGCGCCAGTCCGGACGTGATGACCAGTGCCGTCACCGCGCCGCTCGAACGCCAGTTCGGGCAGATGCCGGGCCTGACGCAAATGGCCTCGACCAGTTCCGGCGGCGCTTCGGTGCTGACCCTGCGCTTCAGCCTCGACATCAACATGGACGTCGCCGAACAGCAGGTGCAGGCCGCGATCAACGCCGCGACCAACCTGCTGCCGACCGACTTGCCGGCGCCGCCGGTGTACAACAAGGTCAACCCGGCGGATACCCCGGTGCTGACCCTGGCGATCACCTCGAAAACCATGCTCCTGCCCAAGCTCAATGATCTGGTCGATACGCGCATGGCGCAGAAGATCGCCCAGATCAGCGGCGTCGGCATGGTCAGCATTGCCGGCGGCCAGCGGCAGGCGGTGCGGATCAAGGTCAACCCGGAAGCCCTCGCGGCGAACAGCCTGAACCTGGAAGACGTGCGCACGCTGATTGGCGCGTCCAACGTCAACCAGCCGAAAGGTAACTTCGACGGCCCGACCCGGGTCTCGATGCTCGATGCCAACGACCAGCTGACGTCGCCCAAGGACTACGCCAACCTGATCCTCGCCTACAAGAACGGCGCGCCGTTGCGTCTGAAGGATGTGGCGGAAATCGTCGACGGCGCGGAGAACGAACGTCTCGCCGCGTGGGCCAACCAGAATCAGGCAGTGCTGCTCAATATCCAGCGTCAGCCGGGCGCCAACGTGATCGAGGTGGTCGACCGGATCAAGGCGTTGCTGCCGAGCATCACCGACAACCTGCCGGCCGGGCTCGATGTCACCGTACTCACCGACCGCACCCAGACCATCCGCGCCTCGGTGACTGACGTGCAGCACGAACTGCTGATCGCCATTGCGCTGGTGGTGATGGTGACGTTCCTGTTTTTGCGGCGTGCCAGCGCGACGATCATCCCGTCGGTGGCGGTGCCGCTGTCGCTGATTGGTACGTTTGGTGTGATGTATCTCGCCGGGTTCTCGGTCAACAACCTGACCTTGATGGCCCTGACCATCGCCACCGGTTTTGTGGTCGACGATGCGATCGTGATGCTGGAAAACATCGCGCGCTTCATCGAGGAGGGTGACAGCCCGATGCAGGCGGCGCTCAAAGGCGCGAAGCAGATCGGCTTCACCCTGATCTCCCTGACCCTGTCGCTGATCGCGGTACTGATTCCACTGCTGTTCATGGCTGACGTGGTCGGACGGCTGTTCCGCGAGTTCGCCATCACTCTGGCGGTAGCGATCCTGATTTCCCTGGTGGTCTCGCTAACTCTGACGCCGATGATGTGCGCGCGCTTGCTCAAACGTGAGCCGGAAGCCCACGAGCAGGGCCGCTTCTACCGGGCCAGCGGCGGCTTCATCGACTGGATGATCGCCGCCTACGGGCGCAAGTTGCAGTGGGTGCTCAAACACCAGCCGCTGACCCTGTTGGTGGCTATCGGTACGCTGGCGCTGACCGTGTTCCTTTATATGGTGGTGCCCAAGGGCTTTTTCCCGGTGCAGGACACCGGGGTGATCCAGGGCATTTCCGAGGCGCCGCAGTCGATTTCCTTCGCCGCCATGGGCGAGCGCCAGCAGGCGCTGGCCAAGGTGATTCTCGAAGATCCGGCGGTGGAGAGCCTGTCGTCCTACATCGGTGTCGACGGCGACAACGCCACGCTCAACAGCGGTCGCTTGCTGATCAACCTCAAACCCCACGGCCAGCGTGACCTGAGCGCCACCGAGGTGATCGCGCGCCTGCAACCGCAACTGGACAAACTGGTCGGTATCCGCCTGTTCATGCAGCCGGTGCAGGATCTGACCATCGAGGATCGGGTCAGCCGCACCCAGTACCAGTTCAGCATGTCCTCACCGGATGCCGAGCTGCTCAGCCAGTGGAGCGGGCGTCTGGTCGAGGCTTTGGCCCAGCGTCCGGAGCTGACCGACGTCGCCAGCGACTTGCAGGACAAGGGCTTGCAGGTCTATCTGGTGATCGACCGCGATGCGGCTTCGCGCCTCGGTGTTTCGGTGCAGAACATCACCGATGCGCTGTATGACGCCTTCGGCCAGCGGCAAATCTCGACCATTTATACCCAGGCCAGCCAGTACCGCGTGGTGCTGCAGGCGCAGGCCGGGGAGAAGATCGGCCCGGCGGCGCTGGATCAGATTCACGTCAAGACCACTGACGGTGCGCAGGTGCGTCTGTCGAGCCTGGCCCATGTCGAAGAGCGTCAGGCGCAACTGGCAATCACCCACATCGGTCAGTTCCCGGCGGTGATGATGTCGTTCAACCTCGCACCCGGTGTGGCGCTGGGACATGCGGTGGACATCATCGATCAGGTGCAGAAGGACATCGGCATGCCGATTGGTGTGCAGACCCAGTTCCAGGGCGCGGCCGAAGCGTTCCAGGCGTCGCTGTCGAGCACCTTGCTGCTGATTCTGGCGGCGGTCGTGACCATGTACATCGTGCTCGGCGTGCTTTACGAAAGTTACATCCACCCGATCACCATTCTCTCGACCTTGCCGTCGGCGGCGGTCGGCGCCTTGCTCGCGTTGCTGCTCAGCGGCAATGATCTGGGCATGATCGCGATCATCGGCATCATCCTGTTGATCGGTATCGTCAAGAAAAACGCGATCATGATGATCGACTTCGCCCTCGACGCCGAACGCACCCAGGGCATGGCGCCGGAGCAGGCGATCTATCAGGCGGCGCTGCTGCGCTTCCGGCCGATTCTGATGACCACTCTGGCAGCGTTGTTCGGCGCCGTGCCGTTGATGCTCGCCACCGGTTCCGGGGCTGAGTTGCGTCAACCACTGGGTCTGGTGATGGTCGGCGGCTTGCTGGTGAGCCAGGTGCTGACCCTGTTCACCACGCCGGTGATCTACCTGTATTTCGACCGCCTCGGTCGGCGCTTTGGCAAGACCAATGCCGACCGTGATGAGGTGGTTGTATGAATTTGCAGCACCTCATCCACTGTGGGAGCGAGCCTGCTCGCGAAAGCGCTGGATCAGTCACCATCAACGTTGAATGTCAGACCGTATTCGCGAGCAGGCTCGCTCCCACAGTGGGTAGGTGTGTGGATGGGGATTGCGGTCAATGAACCTCTCCGGTCCTTTCATCAAGCGCCCGGTCGCGACCATGCTCCTGAGTCTGGCGATCATGCTGCTGGGCGGTGTCAGTTTCGGCCTGTTGCCGGTATCGCCGCTGCCGCAAATGGATTTCCCGGTGATCGTGGTCCAGGCCAGTCTGCCCGGCGCCAGTCCCGAGGTGATGGCGTCCACGGTGGCGACGCCGCTGGAGCGTTCGTTCGGGGCGATTGCCGGTGTCAACACCATGAGCAGCCGCTCCAGCCAGGGTTCGACCCGGGTCATTCTGCAATTCGACCTCGACCGTGATATCAACGGCGCGGCGCGGGAAGTGCAGGCGGCGATCAACGCTTCACGCAACCTGTTGCCGAGCGGGATGCGCAGCATGCCGACCTACAAGAAGGTCAACCCGTCGCAGGCACCGATCATGGTGCTGTCGCTGACCTCGGATGTGCTGGAAAAAGGCCAGCTCTACGACCTGGCCTCGACCATCCTCTCGCAGAGCCTGTCCCAGGTGCAGGGCGTAGGTGAAGTGCAGATCGGCGGCAGTTCGCTGCCGGCGGTGCGTATCGAACTTGAACCGCAGGCGCTGAACCAGTACGGCGTGGCGCTCGACGATGTGCGTAAGACCATCGCCGGGGCCAACGTGCGCCGGCCCAAGGGCTCGGTCGAAGACGGCGAGCGCCTGTGGCAGATCCAGGCCAACGACCAGTTGGAGAAAGCCAAGGAATACGAGTCGCTGATCATCCATTACAAGGACGGTGCGGCCCTGCGTCTGAAAGACGTGGCCAAAGTCAGCGACGGCGTCGAAGACCGTTACAACAGCGGTTTCTTCAACGATGACGCGGCGGTGCTGTTGGTGATCAACCGCCAGGCCGGCGCCAACATCATCGAGACGGTCAACGAGATCAAGGCGCAGTTGCCGGCGTTGCAGGCGGTACTGCCGGCCAGCGTCAAGCTGAACCTGGCGATGGATCGCTCGCCGGTGATCAAGGCCACGCTGCACGAAGCGGAAATGACCCTGCTGATCGCCGTGGCGCTGGTGATTCTGGTGGTGTTCCTGTTTCTCGGTAATTTCCGCGCCTCGCTGATTCCGACGTTGGCGGTGCCGGTGTCGCTGGTCGGCACCTTTGCGGTGATGTACCTCTATGGCTTCTCGCTGAACAACTTGTCGCTGATGGCGCTGATTCTGGCTACCGGACTGGTGGTGGACGATGCCATCGTGGTGCTGGAGAACATTTCCCGGCACATCGACGAAGGCGTGAAACCGATGCAGGCCGCCTATCTCGGGGCCAAGGAAGTCGGTTTCACACTGCTGTCGATGAACGTGTCGCTGGTGGCGGTGTTCCTGTCGATCCTGTTCATGGGCGGGATTGTCGAGAGCCTGTTCCGCGAGTTTTCCATCACCCTGGCAGCAGCCATCGTGGTCTCGCTGGTGGTCTCGCTGACCCTGACGCCAATGCTCTGCGCGCGCTGGCTCAAGCCGCACACGCCGGGCCAGGAAAACCGCCTGCAACGCTGGAGCCGTCGCGCCAACGACTGGATGGTCGGCAAATACGCGACCAGCCTCGATTGGGTGCTGCGCCACCGCCGTCTGACTTTGCTCAGCCTGATCATTACGGTCGGGGTCAACGTCGCGCTGTACGTGGTGGTGCCGAAGACCTTCATGCCGCAGCAGGACACCGGCCAGTTGATCGGTTTCGTCCGGGGTGACGACGGTCTGTCGTTCAGCGTGATGCAGCCGAAAATGGAAACCTTCCGCCGTGCCGTGCTCAAGGACGAAGCAGTGGAAAGCGTCGCCGGGTTCATCGGCGGCACCAACGGCACCAATAACGCGTTCATGCTGGTGCGCCTGAAGCCGATCAAGGAGCGCAACCTGTCGGCGCAGAAAGTCATCGAACGCTTGCGTAAGGAAATGCCCAAGGTGCCCGGCGCCCAGTTGATGCTGATGGCGGATCAGGATCTGCAATTCGGCGGTGGTCGCGAGCAGACCACCTCGCAATACAGCTACATCCTGCAAAGCGGCGATCTGGGGGCGTTGCGCGAGTGGTACCCGAAAGTGGTGACCGCGCTGCGCGCACTGCCGGAGCTGACGGCGATCGACGCCCGCGAAGGACGCGGCGCACAGCAGGTGACGTTGATTGTCGACCGTGATCAGGCCAAGCGCCTGGGAGTCGACATGAACATGGTCACGGCGGTGTTGAACAACGCCTACAGCCAGCGGCAGATTTCGACGATCTACGACAGCCTCAACCAGTATCAGGTAGTGATGGAGGTCAATCCGAAATACGCGCAGGATCCGGTGACGCTCAATCAGGTGCAGGTGATTACCGCTGACGGTGCGCGGATTCCGTTGTCGACCATCGCCCATTACGAAAACAGCCTGGAAGACGACCGCGTCAGCCACGAAGGCCAGTTCGCCTCCGAAAGCATCGCGTTCGACATGGCTGAAGGCGTGACCGTGGAGCAGGGCAGTGCTGCGATCGAGCGGGCGATTGCCAAGGTCGGTCTGCCGGAAGACGTGATCGCGAAAATGGCCGGCACCGCCGATGCCTTTGCCGCGACGCAGAAGAGTCAGCCGTTCATGATCCTCGGTGCGCTGCTCGCGGTGTATCTGGTGCTGGGTGTGCTGTATGAAAGCTACATTCACCCGTTGACGATTCTCTCGACCTTGCCGTCGGCCGGGGTCGGTGCGCTGTTGTCGATCTATGCGCTGGGCGGCGAGTTCAGCCTGATCTCCCTGCTCGGCTTGTTCCTGCTGATCGGGGTGGTGAAGAAAAACGCGATCCTGATGATCGACCTGGCGCTGCAACTGGAACGCCATCAGGGCCTGTCGCCGCTGGAGTCGATCCGCAGCGCCTGCCTGCAACGGCTGCGGCCGATTCTGATGACCACCCTGGCGGCGATCCTCGGCGCCTTGCCGTTGCTGCTCGGCCGCGCGGAAGGCGCAGAAATGCGCCAGCCGTTGGGCCTGACCATTATCGGCGGCCTGATCTTCAGCCAGGTATTGACCCTTTACACCACGCCTGTGGTTTACCTCTATCTCGACAAGCTGCGCCACCGCTTCAACAAGTGGCGTGGCGTGCGTACTGACGCCGCTCTGGAAACTCCGCTATGACTGACCGTTCGCTTCTCAATCTGGCCACTGCGCGCGGCTCGCGCCTGTTGAGCCTGTCGCTGTGCGTGGCGATGCTCAGTGCCTGCGCCGTCGGCCCGGACTATCAGCGTCCGCAGACCGCCGAGGTCGCGCAATACAAGGAGGCCAAGGGCTGGCGTCAGGCCAATCCGAGCGATTCGCTGGCGCGCGGCGCCTGGTGGGAGTTGTACGGCGATCAGCAGCTCAATGGCCTGATCGAAAAACTTAACAGTTCCAACCAAACCGTCGCGCAATCCGAAGCCCAGTTCCGTCAGGCCCAGGCTTTGGTGCGCAGTGCCCGTGGGGCGTTTTATCCCAGTGTCGACCTGAGCGTGGGCAAGACCCGGTCGAGCCAAGGCACCGGCAGCAGCTCAAGCCTGAGCAGTTCGGCCAGCGGTATTCGCGATACCTACAACGCGCAGTTGGGCGTGAGTTGGGAAGCGGATATCTGGGGCAAATTGCGCCGAGGCCTGGAAGCCAACGAGGCCAGCGCCCAGGCGAGCTTCGCCGATCTGGCCGCGATGCGCCTGAGCCAGCAGTCGGAGCTGGTGCAGAATTACTTGCAATTACGGGTTATCGATCAGCAGAAGCGTCTGCTCGAAGCCACCGTCGCGGCCTACGAAAAATCCCTGCAAATGACCCAGAACCAGTACCGCGCGGGGATTTCCGGGCGTGATGCGGTGGCGCAGGCGCAGACCCAGTTGAAAACCACTCAGGCCGATCTGGTCGACCTGATCTGGCAGCGGGCGCAGTTTGAAAATGCCATCGCCGTGCTCACCGGGCAGGCGCCGGCCGAGTTCAGCATTGCCGAAACGCAGAACATTCCAAATCTGCCGCAGATTCCCCTCAGCCTGCCGTCGCAGTTGCTGGAGCGACGTCCGGACATTGCCTCGGCGGAACGCTCGGTGATCGCCGCCAACGCCAATATTGGCGTGGCGAAAGCGGCGTACTACCCCGATCTGACCTTGAGCATGAGCGGCGGCTACAGCAGCAGTACCTCGAAAAATCTTTTAACGCTGCCGAACCGTTTCTGGTCGGTCGGGCCGAAACTGGATTTGCCGATATTCGACGGTGGTATTCGTTCGGCCGAGGTTGACCGTACCGAGGCGGTGTATGACCAGACCGTTGCCAAGTATCGCCAGACCGTACTCGATGGCTTCCGTGAAGTGGAAAACTATCTGGTGCAACTGAAGGTGTATGAAGACGAGGCGGCGGTGCGTCAGGAAGCACTGGATGCTGCACGCGACTCGCTGCGCCTGACCCAGAACCAGTACAAGGCCGGGTTGATTGCCTACATCGATGTGGTTGTGGTGCAAGCCACGGCGCTGAGCAACGAGCGAACTGTGCTGAACATTCTGCAGAACCGCTTGATCGCCAGTGTGCAATTGATTGCGGCGCTGGGTGGCGGCTGGGACGGACAACTCGATGTCAGCGACAATCGCTGATCCGTTAGAGCGAGCCTGCTCGCGAAGGCGTCAGTTCGGTCGATATCTGCGATGAACGTGCTGGCTTTTTCGCGAGCAGGCTCGCTCCCACATCAATCGCGCTGATTGCCGGAATCCTGGGAACGAGGCCCGGGCCAGAGCCTCGCAAAACCATCAAACAAGCGTTTCATCGGCTTGATGGCAAAATGATTACTTTGTCAGTGCGTTCTTCTGCGCAATCAGTACAATCGCCGCATTTGCCCGGCCGAGAATGGACGCAGTACGGCGCGGGTGGTCGCGAGAATCTTCATGCTCATCGGTAATTATTCCTTCACCCTGGTTTTCATTTCTTTGTGTGTGGCGATCCTCGCGTCCTACACCGCGCTCGATTTGACCGGGCGCATCGCCAGCGCCCGTGGGCGCGCAGTGCATTTCTGGACGGCCGGCGGTGCACTGGCGATGGGGGTCGGCGTCTGGTCGATGCACTTCATCGGCATGTTGGCCTTCAAGCTGCCGATCGACTTGGGCTACGACATTGCGATTACCGCGCTGTCGCTGCTGATTGCCGTGCTGTCCTGCGGGTTTGCCCTGTGGCTGGTCAGCCAGCCGAAACTGCCGATTTGGCAATTGGCCTTTGGCGCTTTGGTCATGGGCGCCGGCATCAGTGCAATGCATTACACCGGCATGGCCGCGCTGCGCATGACGCCTGGCATCGATTACGACCCGACCCTGTTCGGCGCCTCATTGCTGATCGCGGTCGGGGCCTCGGCGGCGGCGTTATGGATCGCCTTCCGCCTGCGCCAGCACTCGCCTTATGTGCGTCTGATTCGTGGTGGTGCGGCAGTGATCATGGGCATCGCGATTGTCGGCATGCACTACACCGGCATGGCCGCCGCGCAATTTCCTGACGGCAGTTTCTGCGGTGCAACGCTCGACGGCCTCAAGGGCAACGGCCTCGACAATCTGGTGCTGATCACCACGCTGGCGGTGCTGTCGATCGCCTTGCTCACTTCGATTCTCGATGCGCGCCTTGAAGCGCGTACCGCCGATCTGGCGCATTCGCTGACCCTGGCCAACCGTGAACTGACGCAACTGGCATTGCACGACACTCTGACCGGCCTGCCGAACCGCATGCTGCTGGACGACCGGATCAATCAGGCGATGAAGAAGGTCGAGGAGCAGGGCGGTTGTTTTGCGTTGATGTTTATCGATCTGGACGGTTTCAAACCGGTCAACGATGCCTTCGGCCACCACATGGGTGACCAGTTGCTGCGTGAAGTCGGGGTGCGCCTGCGCGAAGATCTGCGCAGTCAGGATACGCTCGCGCGAATTGGCGGCGACGAGTTCGTGCTGCTGGTGCGTCTGAGCGAACCCGACGATGCTCTGGGGCTGGCCGCGCGTCAGGTCGGGTTGCTCGGTCAGGCGTTCCGCGTGGCCGAGCACGACTTGCAGATTTCTGCCAGCGTCGGCATCGCCCTGTACCCGGGTAACGGCCTGAGCGCCCAGGAACTGCTGATGAATGCCGACGCGGCGATGTATCACGCCAAGGGCAGCGGCAAAAACGGTTACAGCTTCTTCGATGCTTCGATGAACAGCAACGCGCGCAAGCAGCTGCAGCTATTGCAAGATCTGCGCGCCGCGCTGGAACACAGTCAGTTCAGCCTGTATTTCCAGCCCAAATTCGACGCCATCAGTGGTCGTCCGGTCGGTGCCGAAGCGCTGCTGCGCTGGCAGCATCCGACCCAGGGCATGTTGCTACCCGACAAATTTATCGATCTGGCAGAGAAGACCGGCCTGATCATCGCCATCGGTGAATGGGTGCTCAACGAAGCTTGCCGGCAGATGCGCGAATGGTACGTGCTCGGTTACACCGACTGGCGCATTGCGGTGAACCTCTCGGCCTTGCAGTTCTGCCACGCGGGGCTGGTGCAGAGCGTGGCCAAGGCGCTGGCGACCCACCACCTGCCGGCCAACAGCCTGACCCTGGAAATCACCGAAACCACGGCCATGAGCGACGCGGATGCGAGCATGAAGGTGTTGCAGGAGTTGTCCGACATGGGCGTCGACCTGTCGATCGACGACTTCGGCACCGGTTATTCGAGCCTGATGTACCTCAAGCGTTTGCCGGCCAACGAGCTGAAGATCGACCGCGGTTTTGTCCGGGATCTGGAGCATGACAGCGATGACGCAGCCATCGTCTCGGCGATTGTGGCGTTGGGCCAGGCACTCGGTTTGCGCATTGTAGCCGAGGGCGTGGAGACCGGCGTGCAGCAGGATTTCCTGACGCAGTTGGGCTGTGATTCGTTGCAGGGCTATCTGTTGGGGCATCCGATGCCGGCGGACGCGTTCATGCAGAACATTGCCCGTGGAGAGGCTTTGGCGGCAGTCTGACTGCATTCTGTGGCGAGGGAGCTTGCTCCCGTTGGGGCGCGAAGCGGCCCCGTTTTTACTCGGTTTCACTGTGTTGCCCGGAGTCACGGCTGCTTCGCAGCCGAGCGGGAGCAAGCTCCCTCGCCACAAAAAAACATCTCAGTCTCATGCAGGGTTTTGTCTTTGACAGAGCCCATGCAAAACCGCCCAATGGCGGTTATTCTTCAACCCGACTGTTACGTGTGCATTGGGGGGAAGGGCCAGCATGGATAAAGTCATGGTAATCACCGGTGGCGGGCGCGGAATTGGCGCCGCTACGGCGTTGTTGGCTGCCGGGCAGGGCTATCGGATCTGCATCAACTATCAGTCGGATGAACAGGCCGCGCAAAGCGTGCTGGAGCAAGTGCGGGCGCTGGGGGCGCAAGCCATTGCGGTACGCGCCGATGTCAGCATCGAAGACGAAGTGATCGCGCTGTTTCAGCGGGTCGACACCGAATTGGGGCGGGTCACCGCGCTGGTGAACAACGCCGGCACTGTCGGGCACAAGTCGCGGGTCGATGAAATGTCCGAATTCCGCATTCTCAAAATCATGAAAACCAACGTCTTGGCGCCGATCCTCTGCGCCAAGCACGCGATCCTGCGCATGTCACCCAAGCACGGCGGGCAGGGCGGCAGCATCGTCAACGTCTCCTCGGTCGCCGCTCGCCTGGGCTCGCCCAACGAGTACGTCGACTACGCCGCGTCCAAAGGCGCACTCGACACCTTCACCATCGGTCTGTCCAAGGAAGTGGCGGGTGAGGGGATTCGGGTCAACGCGGTGCGTCCGGGCTATATCTATACCGATTTCCATGCACTGAGTGGCGATCCGGATCGGGTCAGCAAGCTTGAATCGGCGATCCCGATGGCCCGGGGCGGGCGCCCGGATGAAGTGGCGGAGGCGATTGTCTGGTTGTTGTCGGACAAGGCTTCTTATGCGACCGGGACGTTTGTTGATTTGGGTGGCGGGCGCTGACCGTTGGGATTTGTGTTGCCTGATCTGGCCTTTTCGCGAGCAAGCCCGCTCCCACAGTAGACCGCATTCCATCTGGAGAAACGCGGTCTACTGTGGGAGCGGGCTTGCTCGCGAAGGCGTCATAAGCGGCAACATCTGTCTGTCAGAACGACCGCACAATCCGCCCCAACGTCTCCATCGCCTTCTCCGAATCCTCGGTCCACGGGCTGCCGTAATTCAGGCGAATACAATTCCTGAATCGCTGAGTCGGCGAGAAAATCGGCCCCGGCGCGATGCTGATGCCCTGCGCCAACGCCATCTGAAACAACTTCAACGAATCCATCTGCGGTGGCAGTTCCAGCCACAGGAAATAGCCGCCGGCCGGTTGACTAACGCGGGTCTGCGCCGGGAAATAGCGGGCAATCGCTGCGAGCATCGCGCTTTGCTGTTCTTCCAGGGCGTAGCGCAGTTTGCGCAGATGGCGGTCGTAGCCGCCGTGTTGCAGGTAGTCGGCGATGGCCGCTTGCGCCGGCATTGAGGCACACAGCGAGGTCATCAGTTTCAGCCGTTCGATTTTCTGTGCGTAACGCCCGGCGGCGACCCAGCCGATGCGGTAGCCGGGGGCCAGGCTCTTGGCGAACGAACCGCAGTGCATCACCAGCCCTTCGGTGTCGAACGCCTTGGCCGGTTTCGGCGCTTGCTGACCGTAATAGAGTTCGGCGTAGACATCGTCCTCGATCAGCGGCACCTGATGCCGGCGCAGCAGTTCCACCAGTTCCTGTTTCTTCGCCTCGGGCATGGTCGCGCCCATCGGGTTCTGGAAACTGGTCATGCACCAGCAGGCCTTGATCGGATGGCGCTCCAGGGTCTGGGCGAGCACGCCGAGGTCGATACCGTCGCGCGGGTGCACGGGGATTTCCACGGCTTTGAGTTTCAAGCGCTCCAGCACTTGCAGGCTGGCGTAGAACGCCGGTGCTTCGATGGCTACCAGATCGCCCGGTTCGGTGACCGCTTGCAGGCACAGATTCAGCGCTTCGAGGGCGCCGTTGGTGATCAGCAGTTCTTCCATCGGCAGCATCAGCCCGCCGACCATGTAGCGCAGAGCGATCTGCCGGCGCAGTTGCGGATTGCCCGGCGACATGTCGGTGACCACCATGCGCGGGTCCATCTCCCGCGCCGCACTGGCCAGCGAGCGCGACAGGCGCTGCAACGGAAACAGGGTCGGGCTGGGGAACGCCGAGCCGAAGGGCACGGTGCTCGGATCCTTGATCGATTCCAGCACCGAGAACACCAGTTCGCTGACGTCGACTTCGGTGGAGTCGTTGACGTGGCTGCTGATCACCGGCTCCGAGAACGGACTCGGTGCGTGAGTGTTGACGAAGTAACCGGAGCGCGGCCGCGCGCGGATCAGACCGCGACGTTCCAGCAGGTAATAGGCCTGGAACACCGTGGACGGGCTGACCCCGTAAGTCTGGCTGGCGTAGCGCACCGACGGCACCCGTTGCCCGGGGCCGAGCACGCCGGAGCGGATCAGTTCAGCGATGTCGTCGGCGAATTTTTCGTAGCGTTTCATCTTGGGTCCGGGTTGGGTTCATTCTGGAAGACCGCGGTGCCTTCATTCGCGAGCAGGCTCGCTTCCACACTGGATATCAGTGTCCACAAAACCCTGTGGGAGCGAGCCTGCTCGCGAATGGCCGCGCCGCAGTCTAAGGGATCAGCGATTCATCGGCGCCACAAACCTGCTTTTCGCCACGCTATAAATCTCGGGCTCGTCGCTGTCGGCGATCTTGAAGCTCAAGGTCTGCGAGCTGCTGGCCGGACGTTCGGTAGTCATCGCCACCGACACCGGCACATCGACAATCTCCCCCGGCGCCAGGCTCAGTTCGGTCTTGCCCTGCAACTGGAAGCCGTCGCCCTCCATCAGGCTCAGGGTGTAGTCCTGGCGCTGTTGGGTCTTGTTGATGACCTTGAGGGTGTAGATGTTTTCGATCTGGCCCTGACCGTTCTCGCGGAACAGCCCGCGATCCTTGGTTACATCCAGCGAGACCATGGGCCGTTCGACCAAGGCCAGCGCCAGGGCGCCGATCATCACCAGCAGCACCGCGACATAACCGATCAGCCGTGGTCGCAGCAGATGGGTCTTGCCACCCTGCAATTCGCGTTCAGAACTGTAGCGGATCAGGCCGCGCGGGTAATTCATCTTGTCCATGATCGAATCACAGGCGTCGATGCACGCTGCGCAGCCGATGCATTCCATCTGCAGGCCATCGCGGATATCAATGCCGGTCGGGCAGACCTGCACGCACAACTGGCAATCGATGCAATCACCGAGGCCGGCTTCGGCGGGTTTCACGTCGCGTTTGCGCGGGCCGCGGTTTTCGCCACGGGCGACGTCGTAGGAAATCGCCAGGGTGTCCTTGTCGAACATCACGCTCTGGAACCGCGCATACGGGCACATGTGCATGCACACCGCTTCGCGCAGCCAACCGGCGTTGATGTAAGTGGCGGCGGTGAAGAACAGAACCCAGAACAGACTGACCCCGCCGATCTGCAGGGTGAACAGCTCTTCGGCCAGCGGCCGGATCGGCGTGAAGTAGCCGACAAACGTCAGCCCGGTCATCACGCTGATCGCCAGCCACAGAGTGTGCTTGGCCGCGCGCCGCGCCAGTTTGTTCAGGCCCCAGGGCGCCGCTTGCAGTTTGATCCGCTGGTTGCGTTCGCCTTCGGTGACTTTTTCGCACCACATGAAGATCCACGTCCACGAACTCTGCGGGCAGGTATAGCCACACCAGACCCGGCCAGCGAACACGGTGATGGCGAACAGGCCGAACGCGGCAATGATCAGCAGTGCCGAGAGCAGGATGAAATCCTGTGGCCAGAAGGTCGCGCCGAAGATATGGAATTTGCTTTCGGCCAAGTCCCACAGCACGGCCTGACGACCGCCCCAGTTCAGCCACACGGTGCCGAAGAACAGCAAAAAGAGAAAGCCCGCGCCGCTGATGCGCAAGGTACGGAACAGGCCGGTGAAACTGCGGGTGTGGATGTGATTGTCGGTGGAGCCGGCCTTCGCCTTCATCGGGCGACCGGGCACATTTTTTATGGTGGGGCTTGCTTCTACGGTTCGGACGGGGATTTGTTCGCTCATGGTCATTCGCTCATCAGCCTCCATCAGGCGGACGAACTATGAGCGCCGATCTGTTTGCATAACAGACTCAGCTATTTGAATAAAAAGCGTATCAGATGGCGTTTGGTACACATCCTGCGACAACTTGAAGCAGCCCGCAGACGCAGGCGCAAACGCCTATCGCAGACGTCTGCGCCGGATGTTGATCCGGGTCAGTCAAATCACCGAATCACTCTCGTCAGCCTTCAGGTGCTTGCGGCCATCCTTCGCACCGGCGACGGTCAGTGCATCGGCTTCTGCTTCGGTGATGTAAACGCGCCGGCCTTCAATCTCTACGAACGACATGGCTTTTTCGCTATCGGTTTTGACTTCCAGCGTGTCGCAGATACGAATTTCTTCACCATTTTCGACGGTGAAAAAACACACTTTTGCTTCGGGATTGGATTCATCGATTCGAACGGGCATGAGGCTGTCCTTTTTTCATGAGTACCTGAAAGGTTAGGGCGCGTGCTTTGCCGATCGTTCTGCGCAACTGATTAATGGTCGCCGCTGTCCATCCACTAACGACCAATAAGAAAGGAGGGAGCGATGAACGCCTGGTGGCATGAAGTGTGGGTGACGCTGCAAGCGGAGTTCGCCGATGTCGGCGATGCCTCGCAACTGACGCGCATCACCGTGCGCCTGTTGATGGCGGCGGTGCTGGGCGGAATTCTCGGTTTCGAACGTGAGCACAAGGGCAAGGCTGCCGGGGTGCGTACGCACATGCTGGTGGCGTTGGGGGCGGCGCTGTTTGTGCTGGTGCCGCAAACCTCAGGGGCTGAATCCGATGCGATGAGCCGGGTGTTGCAGGGAGTGATCGCCGGGATCGGCTTTTTGGGCGCCGGGACGATTCTGAAGAATCAGGAAGGTGACGAAGGGCACGTGAAAGGACTGACCACGGCAGCCGGGTTGTGGATGACGGCGGCGATCGGCGTGGCGGCCGGGTTGGGCAGGGAAGCGACGGCGCTGCTCAGCACTTTGCTGGCGTTGGGGATTTTCAGCGTGATGCCACGGGTGGTCAGGATGTTTGAGAAGGATGGGGAGAAAAACCAGCACCTGTAACCGATCGTTCCCATGATGGTGGGAACGATCGGCTGGGTGCTTAGACGATCACCGGTGGCATCGTCGTCGGCGGCTCTTCCTTCGGCGGTGGCGTGGTGCCTGGGGGTTCCTGCTCGGGGATCGGCTGTGGCTCGGTCTCGGGCAGGGTGGGTTTGTCGATGTTCGGATCAGGCGTTTCGGCCGGGATCGGGATGTTCATCTGTAGACCTCCGTGTGGCACATGGCGTGAGAAGTGCTTAAGTGGATTGACCACCTGTTGGCGATTTCGATCCGCTTATTTGTTCAGGCAAATCCCTGTGAACTTTTCCCCGCGCCGGTCGCTCGGAACCTAAGTCAGTTCAAGTCGTGGCCGGTGCCTCATTGTGAACACTGTTCCGGCACAAGAGCGTCCTTGGGGCGTTAAGGAGAGATGCTCGATGTCTGCTGAAAAACCTTCAGAGCAGAGCTACAACCCGCACATGCCGCTGTCGCAGGCGTTGCTGCTGCCGCGCATCGTGATCGAAAACACCATGCCGACCCTCGATGGCGGGCAGTTTGCCGTGAAGTCGATCGTCGAGCGTGACGTGATCGTCACCAGCAAGGTCTTTGCCGACGGTCACGACAAGCTGGCGGTGCGCATCCGCTGGCGCGCGGAGGGCGAAGAGAGCTGGCACAGCGAGGTCATGAACGAGCTGGGCAATAACAGTTGGCAGGGGCAGTTTCGTCCCGAGCGCCAGGGCCGCTATTTGTACTGCATCGAAGCGTGGATCGACCATTTCGCCAGTTTCCAGTACGAACTGGAGAAGAAGCACAACGCCGCCGTCCCGGTGTCGCTCGAACTGCAGGAAGGGCGCAGCATGGTGTTGCAGGGCGCCGAGCGCAGCGACGGTCAGCTCAGCGAGCAACTCGCCGCCTTGCATCATGAATTGTCCGGCTTGCTCGAAACCGAGCAGGTGGCGCTGTTTCTGCACTCGCGCAGTGCGCAATTGATGGCGCAGGCCGATCACCGTGCCTATCTGAGCCTGAGCGCCGAATTCCCGGTGGATGTCGAACGGGAACTGGCCGAGTTTGCCAGTTGGTACGAGCTGTTTCCGCGCTCGATTACTGACGATCCCAAGCGTCACGGTACATTCAACGATGTGCACTCGCGCCTGCCGATGATTCAGGACATGGGTTTTGACGTGCTGTACTTCACGCCGATCCACCCGATCGGCCGCGCCCACCGCAAGGGCCGCAACAATTCCCTGACCGCAGGTCCCGATGATCCGGGCAGTCCGTACGCGATCGGCAGCGAGGAGGGTGGCCATGAGGCGATTCACTCGCAGCTCGGCACCCGCGAAGACTTCCGCCGGTTGGTGGCCGCCGCCGCTGAGCATGGCCTGGAAATCGCCCTCGATTTCGCCATTCAGTGTTCGCAGGATCACCCGTGGCTCAAGCAGCATCCGGGCTGGTTCAACTGGCGCCCGGACGGCACGATCAAATACGCGGAAAACCCGCCGAAGAAATATCAGGACATCGTCAACGTCGACTTCTATGCGCCGGACGCGATCCCCAGTCTGTGGGTCGAGCTGCGCGATATTGTGGTCGGCTGGGTCAACGAAGGCGTGAAGATCTTTCGCGTCGACAATCCGCACACCAAGCCGCTGCCGTTCTGGCAATGGCTGATCGCCGATGTACGGGCGCTGCACCCGGAAGTGATTTTCCTCGCCGAAGCGTTCACCACACCGGCGATGATGGCGCGTCTGGGCAAGGTCGGTTATTCCCAGAGCTACACCTATTTCACTTGGCGCAACACTAAGTCGGAGCTGGCGACCTACTTCAGTGAACTCAACGAGTCGCCGTGGCGTGAATGCTACCGGCCGAACTTCTTCGTCAACACGCCGGACATCAACCCGGCGTTCCTGCATGAATCAGGGCGGCCGGGGTTTCTGATCCGCGCGGCGCTGGCGACCATGGGCTCGGGCCTGTGGGGCATGTATTCCGGTTATGAGTTGTGCGAAGCGGCGCCGGTGCCGGGCAAGGAGGAATACCTTGATTCGGAGAAGTACGAGATCCGCGTCCGCGACTTCAATGCGCCGGGCAACATCATCGCCGAAATCGCCCAGCTCAATCGCATCCGCCGGCAGAACCCGGCGCTGCACACGCATCTGGGGTTGAAAATCTACAACGCCTGGAACGACAACATTCTGTACTTCGGCAAGCGCAGCTTCGACGGCAGCAATTTCATTCTGGTGGCGGTGAGCCTCGATCCGCACAACGTGCAGGAAGCCAATTTCGAGTTGCCGCTGTGGGAGATGGGCCTGCCCGACGACGCGACCACCCACGGTGAGGACTTGATGAACGGGCATCGCTGGGACTGGCATGGCAAGTATCAGTTCATGCGCATTGACCCGGCGTACCAGCCGTTCGGGATTTGGCGGATTACTGCCGCGTAAGACCTTGCTCAAAAACTTGTGGTGAGGGGATTTATCCCCGACTGGCTGCGCAGCAGCCACAAAGAACAACTGGGTAAAAACTGAATAAAAGCAGGGCCGCTTCGCAGCCCGTCGGGGATGAATCCCCTCACCACAGAGCCCCTCATCACAGGGCATCCGTGTGGTCTGACAGAATTGAACAGGAGTTTCACATGGCGAAGAAACCCAAGGCAGCCACCTTTATCAAAGACCCGCTCTGGTACAAGGATGCGGTGATCTATCAAGTACACGTCAAATCGTTTTTCGACTCCAACAATGACGGGATCGGCGACTTTCCCGGCCTGATCGCCAAACTCGATTACATCGCCGAACTCGGCGTCAACACCATCTGGCTACTGCCGTTTTATCCGTCACCACGTCGCGATGACGGCTATGACATCGCCGAATACCGCGGCGTACACAGCGACTACGGGACCATGGCCGATGCCAAGCGCTTTATCGCCGAGGCGCACAAGCGTGGTTTGCGGGTGATCACCGAGCTGGTCATCAACCACACCTCGGATCAGCACCCGTGGTTCCAGCGGGCGCGCAAGGCCAAGCCCGGTTCGGCGGCGCGGGACTTCTATGTGTGGTCGGATGACGATCAGAAGTACGACGGCACGCGGATCATCTTCCTCGACACCGAAAAGTCCAACTGGACCTGGGACCCGGTCGCCGGCCAGTACTTCTGGCACCGTTTCTATTCGCACCAGCCCGACCTCAACTTCGACAACCCGCAAGTGATGAAAGCCGTGCTGTCGGTGATGCGCTACTGGTTGGACATGGGCATCGATGGCCTGCGCCTCGACGCCATTCCGTACCTGATCGAACGCGACGGCACCAACAACGAGAACCTTCCGGAGACCCACGACGTCCTCAAGCAGATCCGTGCCGAGATCGACGCGAATTACCCGGACCGCATGCTGTTGGCCGAAGCCAACCAATGGCCGGAAGACACCCAGCTGTACTTCGGCGACACCGATGCCGAGGGCGTCAACGGTGACGAATGCCACATGGCGTTTCACTTCCCGCTGATGCCGCGCATGTACATGGCGCTGGCCCAGGAAGATCGCTTCCCGATCACCGACATTCTGCGTCAGACCCCCGAGATTCCGGCCAACTGCCAGTGGGCAATTTTCCTGCGTAACCACGATGAGTTGACGCTGGAGATGGTCACCGACAAGGAGCGCGACTACCTGTGGAACTACTACGCCGCTGACCGTCGCGCGCGGATCAACCTTGGCATTCGTCGGCGTTTGGCGCCGTTGATGGAGCGTGACCGCCGCCGCGTCGAGCTGCTCAACAGCCTGCTGCTGTCGATGCCCGGCACGCCGACTTTGTATTACGGCGACGAAATCGGCATGGGCGACAACATCTACCTCGGCGACCGCGACGGTGTGCGTACGCCGATGCAATGGTCGATTGACCGTAACGGCGGCTTTTCCCGCGCCGATCCAGCCAGTCTGGTGCTGCCGCCGATCATGGACCCGCAATACGGTTATCTCTCCGTCAACGTCGAGACTCAGGCCGGCGATCCGCATTCGCTGCTCAACTGGACGCGACGCATGCTTGCTGTGCGCAAGCAGTCCAAGGCGTTCGGCCGTGGCACGTTGAAGATGCTCTCGCCGAGCAACCGACGGATTCTGGCCTACACCCGCGAGTTCACCGACGCCGATGGCAAGCACGAAATCATTCTTTGCGTGGCCAACGTCTCGCGCAGCGCGCAGGCGGCGGAACTCGATCTGTCGGCCTACGTCGGCATGGTCCCGGTGGAGATGCTCGGCGGTAACGCGTTTCCGCCGATCGGCCAGTTGAATTTCCTCCTGACCCTGGCGCCGTACGGTTTCTACTGGTTCGCCCTGGCTGCGGAAAACCAGATGCCGAGCTGGCACGTGGAACCGGCGCAGAGCCTGCCGGACTTCACCACGCTGGTGCTGAAAAAACGCATGGAAGAACTGCTCGAAACGCCGACCCGCAACACCCTGGAGCAGAGCATCCTGCCGAGCTGGCTGCAGAACCGCCGCTGGTTCGCCGGCAAGGACGCGGCCATCGAGCAGGTCAATCTGGCCTATGGCGTGCGCTTCGGCGATGCGCAGCATCCGGTGCTGCTCAGCGAAATAGAAGTCACCAGCGCCGGGCAGACCAGCCGCTATCAACTGCCGTTCGGCTTCATCGCCGAAGATCAGGTCGGGCCGGCGTTGCCGCAGCAACTGGCATTGTCGCGTGTTCGTCGCGGGCGTCAGGTCGGTCTGATCACTGACGCGTTCAGCCTCGAAACGTTTGTCCACGCGGTGCTGCAAGGCATGCAGAGCAACACCGTGCTCAACTCCGAACAGGGCGAGATTCGTTTCGCGCCGACCGCGCAGCTGGAAAAACTCGGCCTCGGTGCCGAATCCGAGGTGCGTTATCTGTCGGCCGAGCAATCGAACAGTTCGGTGGTAATCGGCAACAGTCTGGTGCTGAAGCTGATCCGCAAGGTCGCTTCGGGTGTACACCCGGAACTGGAAATGAGCGCGTACCTGACCGAGGCCGGTTTCGCCAACATCTCGCCCCTGCTCGGCTCGGTGATTCGCCGCGATGGCGCGGGCGAAGACAACCTGCTGATGATCGCGCAAGGCTATCTGAGCAATCAGGGCGATGCCTGGGAATGGACGCAGAACAACCTCGAACGGGCGTTGCGTGATGAGCTGGCGGACGCGATGTCCGAGCAGGAACAGCATTACAACGCCCTCGGCGAACTGAAGGACTTTGCCGGCATGCTCGGCCAGCGTCTGGGCGAAATGCACCAGGTGCTGGCGGCGCCGAGCGACAATCCCGACTTCGCTCCGAAAACCACTAGCGCCAAGGACGCCCAAGCCACCGGCAAGGACGTCGCGGCGCAGGTCGAGCATGCCTTGAAGCTGCTCAAGCAACATCAGAGTCACTTGAGCGCGGCGGATCAGAAAATGGTCGCGCGGCTGCTCGACAACAAAAAAGTCATCCTCGGCCATGTGCAGGAACTCGCGCAGAAAGCCGTTGGCGGCTTGCGGATTCGCGTCCACGGTGACCTGCACCTGGGTCAGGTGCTGGTGATCAAGGGCGATGCCTATCTGATCGATTTCGAGGGTGAACCGGCGCGGCCGCTGCACGAACGGCGCGGCAAACACAGTCCGTACAAGGACGTCAGCGGCGTGCTGCGTTCCTTCGATTACGCGGCGGCGATGACCATCAACGTGCACAACGTCGATCACAGTCCAGAGTCGGAAGCGGCCCGCCATCGCGTTGCCGAGCGCTACCTGCGTGAGGCGCGCGAGGCATTTGTTCAGGCATATCGCCAAGCGGCGGCTAGTCTTGATCATGCCTGGCAGGATCCTGCGGGTGCCGACGCTGCGCTTGCGCTGTTCGGCCTGGAGAAGGCGGCCTATGAAGTGGCCTATGAAGCCGAAAATCGCCCCACGTGGCTGCCCGTGCCGTTGCACGGTTTGTATGGGTTATTGACGGGGCTTAAACCCTTTTCCGATCTTGGTGGAGAGTAGTCATGAGTTTCTCGAACAAGGAACAGGGTCACGCTAAAGAAGCGTTATTGCCGGCGGCGCGGGACATCGACGCCCTGGTGCGCGCTGAACACCACGACCCGTTTTCCATTCTCGGCCCGCACGGTGATGGTGCCGGTGGGCAGTTCATCCGCGCTTATCTGCCGGGTGCGTTGAAAGTCGAAGTGCTGGACAAGGACAGCGGTGAAGAACGCGGCGAACTGCAAGACACCGAAACACCGGGATTGTTTGTCGGTCACTTCGATCAGGCGCGGCCGTACCTACTGCGCACGCGCTGGGCCGGTGGTGAACAGGTCGCGGAAGATCCCTACAGCTTTGGCCAGTTGCTCGGCGAAATGGATTTGTATCTGTTCGCTGAAGGCAATCACCGCGACCTCAGCAGTTGCCTCGGCGCGCAACTGACCACCGTCGATGGCGTCGACGGTGTGCGTTTTGCCGTGTGGGCGCCGAATGCCCGGCGGGTGTCGGTGGTCGGTGATTTCAACGTGTGGGATGGTCGCCGCCATCCGATGCGCCTGCGGCATCCATCCGGGGTCTGGGAGTTGTTCATTCCGCGCCTGCAAGCAGGGGAGTTGTACAAGTACGAAATCCTCGGCGCTCACGGCATCTTGCCGTTGAAGGCCGACCCGATGGCCTTGGCCACCAGCCTGCCGCCGGACACCGCTTCGAAAGTCGCCGCGCCGCTGCAGATCAACTGGCAGGATCAGGACTGGATGAGCGGCCGCCGCGAGCGGCAGAAGCATTCAGCGCCGCTGTCGATCTACGAATTGCATGCCGGCTCGTGGCAGTGCGAACTGGACGATCTGGGCGAAGTCGCTCGCCAGTACACTTGGCCGGAACTGGCCGAACGACTGATTCCTTACGTCAAGGAACTGGGTTTCACCCACATCGAACTGATGCCGATCATGGAGCACCCGTTTGGCGGCTCATGGGGTTATCAGTTGCTCTCGCAATTCGCCCCGAGCGCCCGTTACGGCACGCCGGAGCAGTTCGGCGAGTTCGTCGACGCCTGTCACCGCGCCGATATCGGCGTGATCCTCGATTGGGTGCCGGCGCATTTCCCCACAGATACTCACGGTCTGGCGCAGTTCGACGGCACGGCGTTGTATGAATATGGCAACCCGCTGGAAGGCTTTCACCAAGATTGGGACACGCTGATCTACAACCTCGGGCGTACCGAAGTTCACGGCTACATGCTGGCGTCGGCGTTGCACTGGTTGAAGCATTTCCACATCGACGGTCTGCGCGTTGATGCGGTGGCCTCGATGCTTTATCGCGACTATTCGCGCAAGGCCGGCGAATGGGTGCCGAACCGCCACGGCGGGCGTGAGAATCTGGAGGCAATCGATTTCCTCCGCCACTTGAATGACGTGGTCGAGCTGGAGGCCACGGGGGCGCTGGTGATCGCCGAGGAATCCACCGCTTGGCCGGGCGTCAGTCAGAGCACCCAGCAGAGTGGTCTTGGTTTCGCCTACAAATGGAACATGGGCTGGATGCACGACTCGCTGCACTACATCCAGCAGGATCCGGTGTACCGCGCGCACCATCACAACGAATTGAGTTTCGGTCTGGTCTACGCCTGGTCCGAGCGCTTCATCCTGCCGATCTCCCACGATGAAGTGGTGCACGGCAAGCACTCGCTGATCGACAAGATGCCCGGCGACCGCTGGCAGAAATTCGCCAACCTGCGCGCCTATCTGAGCTTCATGTGGACCCATCCGGGCAAGAAGCTGTTGTTCATGGGCTGCGAATTCGGCCAGTGGCGCGAGTGGAATCACGATCAGCAACTGGACTGGTACCTGCTGCAATACTCGGAACACAAAGGCGTGCAGAAACTGGTCGGCGACCTCAATCGCTTGTACCGCGAAGAACCGGCGCTGCACGACCAGGACGATGCGCCGCAGGGTTTCCAGTGGCTGATTGGCGATGACGCGATTAATAGCGTGTACGCGTGGCTGCGCTGGAGCAAGGACGGAAAACCGGTGCTGGTGGTGGCCAACTTTACTCCGGTGCCGCGTCAGTCGTACCGGGTCGGCGTGCCGTTTGCCGGGCGCTGGAAAGAACTGCTCAACAGCGATGCCGACACCTACGCCGGGTCCAATTATGGCAATGGCGGCGGGGCGTTTACCGAAGAGGTGCCGAGCCATGGCCAGTCGCTGTCGCTGGAGCTGAATCTGCCGCCGCTGGCGGTGTTGATTCTCAAGCCGGAGGGTTGATCCGCGACCGCGTCGCTGCCATCGCGAGCAGGCTCACTCCTACATTTGGAATGCGTCTCCCTGTAGGAGTGAGCCTGCTCGCGATGGCGTCAGCTCAGAGGCCATCGCCCCTCAAGCCGAAATCACCAACGCATCCGCACCCCCAGACTGCCAATCAACCCGTTCAGATCGTTGTCATCCACGTCACTGCTGTAATCGGCGCTGACATACAGGCTGACCGCCGGCGTCACCCGCGCAACCAATCCCAGTCCTAATTCGACCGTCGATGACTTGCGACTGCTGCTGATCTTGTCGACCTGATCGAGAGTCACCGTGTTGCCGGTATACACCGTATGCCAGAGGTTGGTACGCACGTAGGGTTCCACCGGCAGACCGTTCACATCGTAACTGCCTTTGAGGCGGGCGCCGACGCGGCCGCTCCACGCCGACAGATCCGTTGACGAAGCATTGCCGGAACCCGCGTATGGGGTGTCGAGGGTGATGCGCTGGTTGATCAGTTGCGCCTGGGGTTCAACCACCCAGTTGCCGCCCAGGCCGATCGGATATCCACCTTCGACCGAGAAGGTCATTGCACTGCCTTCGGTGGCCTGGCGCGCGCCTTGTTCGTTACGACTGAAACCGCTGACCCGGCCACCGCTGGCCGACAGGTCGACATGCCAGCCCTGCGCGCCAGTCAGACGGTAATAAGCACCGAGGCTCTGGCCTTGCAGATTCAGGGTGTCGGTGGTCGGATCGGCGAGGGCGCGGCTGCTGATCAGGCCGGCGCTGTTGGCCTGGATCTGGTTGTATCCGCCAATCAGGCCGAGCGTCTGGGTGTGACCGCCGGCGCTTTGCACGGTGAGCACGGGCGGGCCTTTGAAGTCGCCGTTGCCGGGGGTGGCAAAACCTGGCGAAAGTACGTCGGTTTGCGCTTGCCGGGCGCTTTGTCCGTACAACCGGTCCCAGGCTGCTGGCGCCAGATCTTCGGTGATCAGGTCGGTGCCGCGCAAATCGGGACGTGGACTCAGGCGTTGTGGCTCGGGGGTGACAACGGTCGCCGGCAGGGTCAGAACGGGCATGTCCTGGCGACACCAGGGAGTGGTTTCATCCGCCGCAGGTCCGGCCTGCGCCTCCATGGATGAGCACAGCAGAATCGAACTCGACACTGTGCAAAACGTCACTTTGATCTCTTGTGGGGTGAATGAGCTTTTCATGGAGGTCTACCTTGCAAGCGCATGCGGGATCTCTTTTCTGGCGTCTCTCCTACCCCGAACGAGGGGCGACCGAATGGAGCGGGGCGAACCGCGGCGCTCGATTTCGCGAGTGCCGGAAGGGTCGCCCCGGTTAGTGATTCCGGGGGTAGTAAGGTAGAGATAAGAAGAGTGATGCCCATGCGTCAAGAAACTGCACGATGAGCGGTACAGCTAAATCAGGCGCTGCAAGCGTTTGTTTTTCTGCACATATCCAAGTCATTGTCTGTGCTTACAAATGCACTTCCACCGCCAGCGGCAAATGATCCGACAAGTGCGTCCACGGCTTGTTGCCGAGGATCTGCGGGTCGTGGCTGCTGGCATTGCGCAGGTAGATGCGGTCCAGGCGCAGCAGTGGAAAACGCGCAGGGTAGGTCTTGGCCGGGCGGCCGTGGTGGCGTTCGAAGGCTTCGTGCAGGTAATCGCGGCGGGCGAGGGCGGCATTGCCCTGCAGCTGCCAGTCATTGAAGTCGCCGGCAATGATGACCGGCGCATCGTCGGGCAATGATTCGAGCAACTGGCAAAGCAGCTGCAACTGCAGTTGGCGGTGGCTTTCCAGCAGACTCAGGTGCACGCAGATCGCGTGGACTTCGGCGTGGCCCGGTACGTCCAGCACGCAGTGCAGCAGGCCGCGACGCTCGGGGCCGGTGATCGACACGTCGAGGTTGCGGTATTCGCGGATCGGGTATTTCGACAGCAGCGCATTGCCATGATGACCATCGGGGTACACCGCGTTGCGCCCGTAGGCGAAATCGCTCCACATGCTGTCGGCAAGAAATTCGTATTGCGAGGTTTGCGGCCATTCCTGGTAGCGATTGGAATGGCGCTCGTGTTCGCCCACCACCTCCTGCAGAAACACCAGATCAGCCGAGGTGCTGCGCACTGCTTCGCGCAGTTCCGGCAGGATGAAGCGCCGGTTGAGGGCGGTAAAACCCTTGTGAGTGTTGACCGTCAACACGCGCAGGCGATGGATGACGGGTGCGTCTACGGCGTGACGCTTGGGATCGCTGGACACGTTCACTCCTCTGAAAAAACGGCTTCCTGTTCATGCGACTGGTCTGTGAGCGGGCAGTTCCTTCTAGATGCCTCAGGCCGTAATACAAATCACCAGAGCCGCCAGGAAACCTGTGGGAGCGAGCCTGCTCGCGAAAGCGCCTCCCGATCGACCAATCTCCGACTGAATGCACTCGGTCAAATGGTGGGAGCTAGCTTGCCAGCGATGACGGCTCACAAGCCGACCAACCTCCCAACTGAATGCACTCGTTCCAACTGTGGGAGCGAGCCTGCTCGCGAAAGCGGCCTGCCAGGCACCATCAAAACTACAGGAGCAATCCCGGTTCTCCACACACACAATAAACGCACCCCTGCAATCACGTTTAAAGTACACGAACCGTTACGCCATAACGGCTACAACGCCTTGCGCCGTTACCTACGCGTACGCCAGAATCCGCCGGCTTACACGACCATACCCTGCGCTATATCGTTTCCCTGCCACTGCCCATCGGTGGTTGGGTTTAGTAGCCCGTATGGTTTTAGTAAGTGCATGAGTCCCATTGAGCCAGGCGTATCTATGCCTGCACTTCGATGGTGGTTGTGCGCAGGGCGCTCTTGAGCGCGCCGGTCTTGCTAATTCCTCCGGTCTACTAACCTGTGCACAGCCGCCACCCTTCTTTTAGTAGAGAACGGTCGCGGCCCTCAATCAGGAATTAGATATTTATGTTCAAAGCCACACCCAACCCCCCAGACGTCGACCGGATCCCATACGACCCGGCCCTCGACCCGCAGAAGATAAAAGCGGCAACCGACCGCGCCATCAACTTCTACCTCAACCCCGGCGCATTGAAGATCTCGATCCCTTCAACCTCGTCATGCAAGGCGAACAGAATCTTCCTTATCGACCCCACCGTGGACGAAGAAACCTTGCTCGTCGAAGCCTGCGAATCCTTGGCCGCCGCCAGCGACATGGCCCGCGATATCGGCGACACCGTCGAAAACCCACAGCGCCGGGCCATGCTGATGCTGCATCAGGTGATCATGCTCAGTGAACTGATGGTCAACCGGGTACTCGACGGCCGCGGCGTGCCGAACTAACTGCCCGATCCCCTGTAGGAGCTGCCGAAGGCTGCGATCTTTTGATTTTGCTTTTAAAAAACAAGATCAAAAGATCGCAGCCTTCGGCAGCTCCTACAGGGAGTCATTCTTCCAAAGTACCTTGATCGGAGCTCCAGCTGATGTCCGAAACCCAAGCCAATCCGCCAATCACAGACCCGCTATCACCCTACGAATCCCTCAACTCCAGAAAACTCCATGAAGCCGCCGAACGCGCCCTCGACCACTACCTCGCGCCCGCGCAAATCATGGCAACGCCATACACCCCTAGCAGCATGTTCCTCGTCAATCCACAAACCGACACCGAATCCCTGCTGGCCAACGCCTGCGAATCCCTGGCCTCGGCCACGGTGATGCTCGGTGATTTCGCCGGGACGCTGGAGGGACCGAGTCGTAATACAGCGTTGGGCATTGCGCAGGTGGTGATGCTGGGGGAGTTGGCGGTGAATCAGGTGCTGGATAATGTTGTGCCAAAGGAATAGCCGACAGCAGTAATGGCCTCATCGCGAGCAGGCTCACTCCTACAGTGGATCTGCGTTGGTCACTGGTTAAGTGCCCGGCAAAGATCCCTTGTAGGCGTGAGTCTATTAAATAAATTCGTCCCCTTATCACGCCTTATTCCAGATTGTTTTTCGCAGCCCAAGAATTGGCCTGCATATGTTTTGAGTAATGGAGGTGAGTATTCGGATACAGCTGTGCTCGGGTTAATTGCTCGGGGTAACACTTTCGTGGGAAAGCATTACCCCGGCCAACAACCTCCTGTGTTCACTTCAGTTCATCGAAAACACACCAGCTTTAGGAGCAACTGCTAAGCACCTCCCCATCAAGGAGAGGCGCTTAGCGTGGATTACCGTTTTTTGAATCAACGATGCTCTTGGAAAAGTGATCTCCTCTGAACTTATGTTCCGGGGGAGCACCTTTTGCTCATCTGCGCCCCTTCCACCGGTGTATTCCAAGCAACAGAAACTTTTTAGTTTTTGAAGGCGATCGTGTTTAACCTGAAATAATTAAGTTGATTAAGTTCACCCGTCGCCGTGAGTACGAATTGGATAGTATCGAACGCCTGACCGTTGTCCGGGGCGACGGTTCTTTCAAAAATTTGATGGTCGTGGTTGGTGCTGCCCTCGTAGAACGTCATTGAGGACACCACACTATTTTTTTGTATGAACTCTAGCTTGATTTTTAATTGCCGCGCAGCCAAGTGGCAATTGATTGTCATACTCTTGGCATCATTTTGATGCAGTGCTATTGAGTACGCAAATGTGTCGAAAACACTTATGCGCCTTAGATAGCTCCACAGACCCGTGGAATAGTCAAACACCGAGCTGCGACAGCTACCATACCCCTCAGTGTTTACAATAACCGTCGTTTTGGTTTTCGTCCCCTGCATGAAGCTCCCTGGAGCTATGATCGTGTTCTCGGCATTCGGTCGTGGATATGTCTGAAAGTCTTCGACGAGGAAAACAGGAGCGACCACGTTCACTATCCACTCTCCCGACTCCGTCCCGCTGCCATACAACGCCTTGGCTTTGAACACATGCTTCGTACGTGTCAGCCCGGTCAGTTCAACCGTCCATATGCCATTTCCATTGGCCTCGACCCTTTTGCCAGTGGAGCTGTTACCGTCGAAAATTTCCACCTCAAGATACTTGGTCGCCGTCCCCCTCAGACGAATAGTGGTGTCAACAGTGCTTCCATCATTGCTGATTGGCTGCCCTTTGGAATCCTCCGCACCGGTGATGGCCGGCCGGACCCCATTCAATACGGTCAGGCGCCAGGTATTCGACGGCGGGTTATTTGCGTATTGACCAATGGCCTTGAAGGTATGCAACACGTCCAGTGATAACCCGCTCACGGTACGGGTCCAGATGGAGTTACTGTTTGCCTTGGCCTTGCCTTTGGAGACCGCACCGAGGAAAACTTCCACCTCCTGGCCGTCCGGCGCGGAGCCAGTGAGCGTGACGCTGGTGTGCACGGTGTAACCGTTTTCGCGGATGTTCCAGTTGCTCTCGTCTTTTACTGATGTGATGGCCGGTGTGTCGGCAGCCACCACGACCACGATCCGCGGAAGCGATACCTCCTCATTACCATACCGCGCAGTAGCGGTGAAGCTATGGGTGTCGGCGCTCAGCCCCGTCACAGGGAACTCCCAGTCACCACTCAGTGGATCGACGTCGGCTGTCCCTTTGATGGTATTGCCGTCCTTGATCTGGACTTTCTGACCTTTAGCGCCTTTCCCTTTAAGCTTGATCGAAGTGTCAACGGTCGTGGCGCCCGGGAGAATCTCATTCCCTTTGGAGTCTTCTGCACGGCTGATGGTCGGCGCGGTCGGAGCGGTTACGACCACGATCCGCGGATCCGATACCACTCCACTGCCATACTGCGCGGTGGCGGTGAAGCTATGGGAGGCGACGGTCAGGCCCGTTACGGAGAACTCCCAGTCACCACTCAGTGGATCGACGTCGGCTGTCCCTTTGACGGTATTGCCGTCCTTGATCTGGACTTTCTGACCTTTAGCGCCTTTCCCTTTAAGCTTGATTGAGGTGTCAGTGGTCGTGGCACCCGGGAGAATTTCTTCCCCTTTGGAATTTTCCGCTCGGGTAATTTCTGGCCGCACATCCTCAATCGCTTTGATCGTGTAAGTGCGCACAGGGAAAACCACTGCCTCGCTCTC